>JAGPVT010000058.1 GCA_018066865.1 Marinobacter sp.
TGGTTCGGCTGGACAGCGCCAAAGGGCAGCATTCTGATAATTTGAAAAAACTGTCTATTCGCCCGGAAGACTGCCGCGTGTTCGAAAAGCTGAACCACCTGGATCTGCTCGACAACAAAATTGTGCATGACCAGATACTGGAGTGGTTAGCCTGAGCGACGGGGGGCACTCATCAGCGCCGTTGGAGATGCTTATCTTTCCAAGGGCGCTGATAGGGTTTATCAGTCTTTAAGCTTGGCTGCTATTTTTGCAACATGCTCACCCTGATGGCGAGCGATACCCAGCTCACGCTCGTCTGGCTGGCGCGAGCCATCGCCACCAGCAATCGTCGACGCGCCATAAGGCGTGCCGCCACCCACCTGGGAAACATCAAAAAGCGCTGGCGTGGTATAGCCGATTGGAACGATGACCATGCCGTGGTGCGCAAGGGTAGTCCAGGTGGAGGTGATCGTCATTTCCTGGCCACCGCCGGTGCCGGTCGACGTGAACACACTTGCTACCTTGCCGGCCAAAGCACCCTTGGCCCAAAGGCCACCGGTCTGATCGAAGAAGGTACGCATCTGCCCGGTCATGTTGCCGAAACGAGTGGGCGTGCCAACGATGATAGCATCGTAGTCCGCCAGTTCCGACGGTGTGGCGACGGGCGCACTTTGATCGACCTTGCCGCCGGCAGCTTTGAACGCTTCGGCATCCATGGTTTCCGGTACACGCTTCACCGTCACCTCGACTCCAGCGACTCCACGAGCGCCTTCGGCGACTGCGTGCGCCATGGTTTCTATGTGTCCGTACATGGAATAATAAACAATCAGAATTTTAGTCATTTTTGAGTCCTCTTTCGGTTTGGTTTGCTTATCCCACATCCACCAGCACAATTTCGCTGTCTTCCTGAGCACTGACCTTCAGCAGCAGTTCGTCGCCAATTGCGATGCCGTCGCCGGCAGAGGCCACCACTCCGTTAACCTCAATCTTGCCGATCGCCGGCACCAGATAGACCTTGCGCCCTGGAGCTATGTTGTATTCGGTACTCTGACCTGCCTCCAAGGTTGCTGCTACCATGCGAGCATCCGTACGTATTGGCAAGGCCTCATCATCACCCGACAGGCCACTGGCGAGAGTAACGAACGACCCGCTACGCTCGCCCTTTGGAAACGGCCTGGTGCCCCAGGTCGGTGGCAGGCCGGCTTCATTGGGCATAATCCAGATCTGGAAGATCTCGGTAGCCTCGTCTTCTTCGTTCATCTCGCTGTGAGCAATGCCAGTTCCGGCACTCATCACCTGCACATCGCCGGCCTCAGTGCGGCCTCGATTGCCAAGACTGTCCTGGTGCGTAATGGCACCTTTGCGAACATAGGTGATGATTTCCATGTCGCGGTGCGGATGACGCGGAAAACCAGAGCGCGGCGCAATGGTGTCGTCATTCCAGACTCTGAGATTTCCCCAGTGCATGCGATTGGGATCGTAATATTCGGCAAACGAAAAATGGTGGCGGGTATCCAACCAGCCATGGTGAGCGCCGCCAAGTTCACTGTGAGGTCTGAGTTCAATCATTGTAAGATCTCCTGTTTCGTGTAAATCGTGACGGTAAGATCATATTGCCTTAAGGAATCAGAACGATCTTTTCAGATCCACCCTCATTTACCTTGTTGTAGGCCGCAACTGCTTCCGAGAGCCGCAGCTCCGTAAAGTCGTCCGGAATCGGTAGATCACCCTCAAACGCTGCACTTATTCGCTCAAGCATCTTCGCGCAATCTTCCAGGCTGTATAGCAGCGAGTTGACGCCGATGATCGAGCCGCCGCGGCGGTACAGGTTGAGAACGGGCATGCTGATCAGCCCGTCCACCGGAGCTGCAATTACCGCGATGCGCCCGAACGTACCCACCGAATTAATCGCGGCTGGCAGCCAGTAGCCAGTGGTATCGAAGATGACTTCGGGCAAATGCTGTTGAAAGCGTTCTTGCGCCAGCTCTGGCAGTTGATCCGCCTCCGGCAACTGAAAAGCACTGACACCTTGTGCTTCCAGATCTTGCACGACCTCAGCACGGCGCACACCCAGTACAACATTGGCGCCCCTTGCCTTGGCCAGTGCCTGCGCCGCCCCAAACAGCCTTACCCTGAAGCTCTGGCGGCCCTTCCACAACAACACCTGAGAAGTCCCGGCCGGGAATGCGCGGCGTGGTGGTGTAAGGAAAGCGCCCGAGCACGTTCTTCAAATCGCTGGGGTTCAGGCCCGCCGCCCGAACCTCAACCAGAACCTCGCCGGCACCAGGTACAGGCTTGGGCAGGTCGTTTAATTGCAGCGCATCGAGTGAGCCGGTTGTTGAGAACTGTAAGGCTTGCATAATCGACCTCGATAATTGGGTTTATGTTATCGGCCAGCACCACCGAAACGTTCCAGAAGCTTCTGGTCCAGTGCGAACCGCCCGGCACCCTGGATAGCGAGGGCGACAGAGACCACAAACAAGGTCAAAGCGAATTCATAACCGTTGTTCGCCATGAACAAGCCGTTGCCAATATGCACCGCGAAAATAGCAATCAGCATGGTAAAGGCTACAACCACTGCCGCTGGGCGTGTCAGCAATCCCAAAACCAATGCCAGCCCGCCAAAAAACTCTGCACTGCCAGCCATCAAAGCCATCAGGTAGCCGGGCTCCAGGCCCAAGCTGGCCATCCACTGACCGGTTCCTTCCAGGCCATAGCCACCAAACCAGCCGAAGAGCTTCTGTGCGCCGTGTGCTGCCAGAGTCAGCCCAACCGGTACCCGTAGAATCAGCGACGCGTAACCGCCGTTGGAATCGAACAATGCTTGTGTAAATTTGGAGCTCATCGTAATTCCTCGAATATGGATTTGTTGATTTCCCCCTGAAGCCTCGCTCCAGATGATGAACCTACTTTACTATCGCCTAATCGAAAGAATAAGATAGAAATCATTGCCTCACTATCAACACAGCATTGATAATCGACAAAAGTCACGTCAGAGAGCCAGGATGAAATTATGGATCGTATCGATGCCATGCGCGCCTTCGTTACGGTGGTGAATGAAGGCGCCTTCACCCGCGCTGCCAACAAGCTGGACATGTCCCCACAGCTGGTCAGCAAGTACGTTTCCCAGCTTGAGCAACACCTGGGTGTACGCCTGCTCAACCGCACGACCCGGCAGATTCACCTGACTGAGGCGGGCACCAGCTATCATCAGCGAGCGCAACAGGTACTGCACGACATTGATGACATGGAGAGCCAGATTGGAGACCTGCAAACCGAAGCCAGGGGCCTGCTACGGATCAGTGCGCCTGTATCCTTCGCTATCCGCCATATGGCGCCGTTGCTGAGCGAGTTTCAGAAAACCCATCCGGGCGTAGGCATCGACTTGCAACTGAACGATCGAAAAGTAGACGTGATTGAGGAGGGGTTCGACGTAGTCCTGCGAATCGGCCATTTGAAAAGCTCTTCACTGATCGCCAAACGGATTGCACCAATTCGGATGGTGGTGTGCGCCTCACCTGCATACCTCAAACAAAACGGCACTCCGCAACACCTC
>JAGPVT010000066.1 GCA_018066865.1 Marinobacter sp.
AGCCCCGCCACTACCGCTCGTTGAACCTCGCGATATCGCTAGCAACTGCAATTCAGGCATTTGATTGCGGGCTTGTACACATTCGTCTGTGTACTTGATGTTGCGATATCTGAAAAGCAAGATAGCTTGCGGGTGTACGCCCCTCCCAAAAATGTCGTAGGCCAAGGACGGCCGGAGACAAGCGCACATGGATGTGCTCGTAGCGGTTTTTGGAAAGGCTTCCCCACTTTCGCCATACCGCTAAAGCCGGCAGTCTGGGGGTAGGGCTTAAAGCTCCTCCAATGCCGTAATAGCCTCACTAAGCTTGGTCACAGGAATCACCTTCATGCCCGCTATAGCCTTACGTGGCGCATTAGCTTTAGGAACAAGAGCACGGGTAAATCCATGCTTGGCGGCCTCATTAATCCGCTCCTGACCACTTGGCACCGGCCGAATCTCGCCCGACAACCCGACTTCCCCGAAAATGACCAGGTCCTGGGGCAGCGCCCGATCACGGAATGACGAAACAATCGCAGCCAACAACGCCAAATCCGCGCTGGTCTCGTTAACCTTCACGCCACCCACAACGTTCACAAACACATCCTGATCCGACACATGCAAGCCGCCATGGCGGTGCAACACAGCCAGAAGCATGGCAAGCCGGTTCTGATCCAGGCCAACCGCGACACGCCGTGGGTATCCGCCCTGGGCCATGTCCACCAACGCCTGAATTTCCACCAGCATGGGTCGAGTGCCTTCCCATACCACCATAACCACGCTGCCCGGCGCCGCTTCTTCGCCACGGTTCAGAAAAATCGCACTGGGGTTTTTTACTTCCTTCAGACCCTGCTCCAGCATGGCAAACACGCCCAGCTCATTCACCGCCCCAAAGCGGTTCTTGATGCCGCGCAGGGTGCGGTAACGGCTGTCACTGGAGCCTTCCAGAAGGATGGAGCAGTCGATCATGTGCTCCAAAACCTTGGGGCCGGCAAGACTGCCGTCCTTGGTGACGTGGCCAACCAGAAACAGAATAGTGCCTGTCTGTTTGGCAAAACGGGTCAGATACGCTGCACTTTCACGCACTTGGGAAACCGAGCCGGGGGCGGATTCCGTGTCCGCCACGTGCATTACCTGAATACTGTCCACCACCAGAATCCGTGGCTTTTCCGCCTCCGCCACCTGCATGACCCGCTCGACGCTGGTCTCGGAGAGCATTTTCAGATCTTTGGTAGGAAGGCCAAGACGTTTCGCGCGCATGGCGACCTGCTGCAGGGACTCCTCACCGGTCACATAAAGCGCGGGAACACTGGCGGCCAAATGGCACACGGCCTGTAGCAGCAGAGTGCTCTTGCCTGCGCCGGGATGGCCGCCCATCAGCACGGCGGAGCCTTCCACCAGCCCGCCACCCAGAACCCGGTCAAACTCCTGCATGCCGGTGCTGATGCGCTCCTGCTCGGAGAGGCTTACATCGTTCAGGCTCTGGACGGCCGACAGGCTACCGGCAAAGCCTTCAAAACGCACGCCGCGAGCGCCTTTGGTATTGCTGCTGACGCCTCTTACTTCGCTGATGGTGTTCCAGGTTTGGCAAGCCGTGCACTGGCCTTGCCACTTGGAATAGTCAGCGCCGCACTCGGTGCAGACATACGCAGTTTTGGCTTTTGCCATCAGGCCAGCTTCTTGTACTTCATGCGCTGGGGCACCATGGCGGAATCCCCTTTGCGTTTTTTGTGGTCTTCGTCGTATTCGGCGAAGTTGCCCTCGAAGTACACCACCTCACCGTCATCCTCAAACGCCAGAATGTGCGTGGCTACGCGGTCAAGGAACCAGCGGTCGTGCGAGATAACCATGGCGGAGCCCGGGAAATTCAGCAGAGCTTCTTCCAGAGCGCGCAGGGTTTCTACGTCCAGGTCGTTGGTAGGTTCGTCCAGCAGCAACACGTTGCCACCTTCTTTCAGCAGCGCAGCCAGGTGCAGCCGGTTGCGTTCACCGCCAGACAAGTCGCCTACGCGCTTTTGTTGGTCAGAGCCTTTGAAGTTGAAACGGCCGGCATAGGCCCTCGACGGCGTTTCATAATTGCCGATCTTGATGATGTCCTGGCCTTCACTGAGCAGTTCCCAGACAGTTTTGGACCCGTCGAGATCACGGTTCTGATCTACATAGGCCAGCTTGACCGTTTCACCCACGGTGATGGTTCCGGAATTGGGCTGATCGTGACCTGCGATCATGCGGAACAGAGTGGATTTACCAGCGCCGTTACCACCGATGATGCCGACGATGGCACCCGGCGGTACAGAGAATGAAACATTTTCGTAGAGCAGACGGTCACCAAAAGCTTTGCTGATACCTTCCACTTCGATGACTTTGTCGCCAAGGCGGGGTCCGGGTGGGATATAGATTTCGTTGGTTTCGTTGCGTTTCTGGAAATCCTGCGAGCTCATTTCTTCGAAACGGGCAAGGCGGGCCTTGCTCTTCGACTGCCGGCCTTTGGCGTTGCTACGCACCCACTCCAGCTCCTGCTTGATGGCTTTCTGGCGCGAGGCTTCCTGTTTGGCTTCGGTGCCCAGGCGCTTTTCCTTGTTTTCCAGCCACTGGCTATAGTTGCCTTCAAACGGGATGCCCTGGCCCCGGTCGAGTTCCAGAATCCAGCCTGCGACGTTGTCGAGGAAATAGCGATCGTGAGTAATGGCAACCACTGTGCCTTCATACTCGTGCAGAAAACGTTCCAGCCAGGCGACGGATTCTGCGTCCAGATGGTTGGTGGGCTCATCCAGCAGAAGCATGTCCGGACCCGAGAGTAACAGGCGACACAGGGCTACACGGCGGCGCTCACCACCCGAAAGATTTTTTACCGGCTGATCCCAGGCTGGCAGGCGCAGAGCGTCTGCGGCAACTTCCATTTTGCGCTCGATGTCATGGCCGTCAGTCGCCTGAATCAGCGCTTCCAGTTGGCCCTGTTTTTTTGCCAGCGCGTCGAAATCCGCGTCTGGTTCAGCGTAGTCGGCGTAAACCTGGTCGAGCTCGGCCAAGGCGTTGTGAACGTCGGCAACCGCTTCATCAACAATTTCTTTAACAGTTTTGCTGTCGTCCAGCTCGGGTTCCTGAGGCAGGTAACCCACATTGATGCCTGGTTGAGGCCGGGCTTCGCCAATGTAATCCTGATCCACGCCCGCCATAATGCGTAAGAGAGTAGATTTACCTGAGCCGTTGAGGCCCAGTACGCCGATTTTGGCGCCCGGGAAGAAGCTCAGGGAAATATCCTTGAGAATTTCGCGTTTGGGCGGAACCACTTTGCCCACTCGGTTCATGCTGTATACGTACTGGGCCATAAAGGCATTACCCTCTTTGAAAACGAGATGTGACAGGGTGTCTGAGGCGCTTCGAGCCCCCACCTTACGGAACTTGCTAATTGGGTTTGCTAATTGGGTTTGTAAGGTATCGAAACCCGCGAGCTATAGCAATTTCACGAAAACAGGTGATATCGGCATGACGGTATCTGCGAACTGCATAAAGGGTGATTTTCAACCCGGTAATAGGCTAGAATAGCGGCCCAAATTTTAAGGGATTCCGGGGGCTATTTCCAAGACTCTCCGGGCCAGCCAAGCACACAGGGGCAGCGCATCGATGTTTAATCGTGATATGAAAATCGCCGGATTCGACGACGAACTCTGGAACGCCATGCAGGCGGAAAGCAAGCGCCAGGAAGCTCATATTGAGCTGATCGCATCCGAGAACTATACCAGCCCGCGGGTTATGGAAGCCCAGGGCAGCGATCTTACCAACAAGTACGCTGAGGGTTATCCCGGCAAGCGTTACTACGGCGGCTGTGAGTTTGTCGATATCGCCGAGCAGCTGGCCATTGATCGCGCCAAAGAGCTGTTTGGCGCCGCTTACGCGAATGTGCAGCCGCACTCCGGCTCACAGGCTAACTCAGCCGTCTTCATGGCGCTGGTTAACCCGGGCGATACCGTTCTGGGGATGAGCCTGGCTCACGGTGGCCACCTGACCCACGGTGCCAGCGTAAACTTTTCCGGCAAGATCTATAACGCCGTGCAGTACGGCATTAACACCGATACCGGCCTGATTGATTACGATGAGCTGGAGGCCCTGGCGGTTGAGCACAAGCCGAAGATGATCATTGCCGGTTTCTCCGCCTACTCCCAGGAACTGGATTTTGCCCGTTTCCGTGCCATTGCTGACAAGGTTGGTGCCTACCTGTTTGTAGACATGGCCCACGTGGCCGGTCTGGTTGCCGCCGGTGTTTATCCCGACCCGATGCCTCACGCGCACGTCGTTACAACCACCACACACAAAACACTGCGCGGACCCCGTGGTGGCCTGATTCTGGCCTGCGACGATGAAGCCCTGCACAAGAAGCTGAACTCTGCCGTTTTCCCGGGTGGCCAGGGCGGCCCGTTGATGCACGTGATTGCCGCCAAGGCGATCTGCTTCAAAGAAGCCATGAGCGACGAGTTCAAGACGTATCAGCAGCAGGTGGTCAAGAATGCTTCCGCCATGGCAAACGTGTTTGTTGATCGCGGCTACGATGTGGTTTCCGGCGGCACCAAGAACCACCTGTTTCTGGTAAGCCTGATCAAACAGGACATCACCGGTAAAGATGCAGACGCTGCTCTGGGTCGTGCGCACATTACTGTTAACAAGAACGCGGTTCCCAACGACCCGCGCTCGCCGTTCGTAACCTCCGGCCTGCGCCTTGGCACACCTGCCGTCACCACCCGTGGTTTTGGTGAAGCTGAGTGCCGTGAACTGGCAGGGTGGATCTGCGATATTCTTGATAACCTGGAAGACGAAGCCGTAAGCAACCGTGTCCGCGAGCAGGTTGAAGCCCTGTGCGCGCGCTTCCCGGTGTACAGCTAAGCATCTGGCAAGACCTGCCGGGCAGGGCGCGTATAGCCGCGCTGCCCGGCTTTCTCTTCGGAGTTCCTGACTATGCACTGTCCTTTCTGTGGTGAAGCAGATACCAAGGTTATTGACTCGCGTCTCGTGACCGAGGGCGATCAGGTGCGCCGTCGCAGAGAATGCCTTTCCTGTCGTGAGCGCTTTACCACGTTCGAGTCAGCTGAACTGGTAATGCCCAGAGTCGTCAAACAGGATGGTATTCGTCAGCCCTTTGACGAAGAGAAGCTGCGCTCGGGGATTATGAAAGCTCTGGAGAAGCGTCCGGTCAGTATTGAGCAGATTGATGCTGCGCTGAATCGCATCCGATATCGCCTGCGCGCGACCGGAGAGCGCGAGGTGAAATCCATGCAGCTGGGTGAAGAAGTGATGACAGAACTTCGGCAACTCGACAAGGTGGCCTATGTCCGGTTTGCCTCTGTTTATCGAAGCTTTCAGGACATCAATGAGTTCAAGGAAGAAATTGAGCGGCTTTCGGCCTCCAACGGTGACGCGGCTGTGGATGTTGCGAAAGCGTTGACGGATAACCACTCTCCTGAAGGAAAAAAATGACCGAGCTTCGGGAACGGTCCATGATGGCTCGGGCCGTGCAGCTTGCATGGCGGGGCCGCTATTCAACGCATCCCAACCCCCGGGTTGGCTGCGTGATAGCCCGTGGTGACAAAATTCTGGGTGAAGGCTGGCATGAACGGGCCGGCGAAGCTCATGCGGAAGCCCGTGCGCTCAGCCAGGCCGGCCCGGCTGCCCGAGGCGCTACCGCTTATGTCACACTCGAGCCTTGTAGTCATTTTGGCCGCACGCCACCCTGCGCACGCGCATTGATTGATGCAGGTGTGTCTCGGGTTTTTGCAGCCACTAAAGACCCGAACCCGTCGGTATCCGGAAGGGGGCTGGAAATGCTCCGCGAGGCCGGTATTCGCGTCAGTGAAGGGCTTTTGGCGGATGAGGCGGCGCGCCTGAACCCTGGGTTCATGAAGCGCATGAATACCGGTCGCCCCTGGGTTCGGCTGAAGATGGCTGCCAGCCTGGATGGTCGCACCGCTATGGCCTCGGGTGAAAGCCAGTGGATTACCGGTGATGAAGCCCGCCGCGATGTTCAGCGGCTCAGGGCTGTCAGTGACGCCATTCTTACGGGTGTAGGAACCGTGCTCGCAGACGACCCTTCACTAACCGTTCGCCGTGAAGAGCTCGGGGATATAGGCGATGCCACTGAGCCCTCCCGGCAGCCATTACGTGTGATCGCCGACAGAGATGCAAGAACACCGCCTTCCGCAACGATTCTGCGCGGTGGCAAGGTTCAGATATTTTGTGCTTCGTCCACGCTTGCGACGGCGCCGGCACAGGATCTTGCGGCACTGGGGATTCGCCTGAAAGGCGTCACCTGGAAAGACAACGGCATTGATGTCTCCGAGCTTTTGGATTCGCTGGGGGGAATGGGCATAAATGAGCTACTGGTGGAAGCCGGCCCCACACTGGCAGGCACGTTTATCAGCGAACAGCTGGTCGACGAGCTCTGGCTCTACCAGGCCCCGGTATTTCTGGGCAGTAACGGCCGGCCGACGGCACATCTTCCGCTGGAGACTATGGCCGACAAGATTGAATGGGTCGTACAAGACCGGCGACAGGTAGGAGACGACCAGCGCCTGATCCTGGTACGCCGCTAAACGTTTAAATTCACAATGTGTCCCAAGGTTGCTATTTGAGGCTGCGATGGGTGCATTGAAAGGGTGCAAAATAGTATGGCACTGAACAGCGTTGAAGAAATCATCGAAGATGTCCGCCAGGGCAAGATGGTTATCCTGATGGATGATGAAGACCGGGAAAACGAAGGTGACCTGGTGATGGCGGCCGAGCACTGCTCAGCTGACGACATCAACTTCATGGCCCGCTTTGGCCGTGGCCTGATTTGCATGCCCATGACCCGTGATCGTTGTGAACAGCTGGGCTTGCCGCTAATGGTCCAGCAGAACGCGTCGGGTTTCGGCACCAAGTTTACGCTTTCCATTGAAGCGGCTACGGGCGTGACCACGGGAATTTCGGCGGCAGACCGTGCCCGCACTGTGCAGGCTGCAGTAGCCCGCAATGCCAAGGTGTCGGATCTGGTTCAGCCCGGGCATATTTTCCCTCTGATGTCTGATCCCGGCGGCGTGCTCAGCCGGGCTGGCCACACAGAGGCATCCTGTGACCTGGCTGCATTAGCCGGTTGCGAGCCTGCAGGTGTTATCTGTGAGGTCATGAATGACGACGGTTCCATGGCGCGTCGGGAAGATCTCGAGCGCTTTGCTGAAGTCCATAGTCTGAAGATCGGCACCATTGCGGATCTGATTCACTACCGCACCCTTCATGAACGTACCGTTGAGTGTGTCGAAGAGAACCAGCTCGATACTGAGTACGGCGTGTTCAAGCTACGCACTTACAAAGATGTTATTCAGGGCTCGACACACCTGGCCATGATATTTGGTGAGATTTCCGTAGATGAGCCCGTGTTGGTGCGCGTTCACATTACCGATACGCTCAGGGACCTACTGGGTGCCCGCCGCAAGGATTC
The DNA here is from genome assembly GCA_018066865.1 of Marinobacter sp. Classification (GTDB taxonomy): domain Bacteria; phylum Pseudomonadota; class Gammaproteobacteria; order Pseudomonadales; family Oleiphilaceae; genus Marinobacter. The sequence continues at coordinate 7,442 of JAGPVT010000066.1, forward strand.
CCGCAGCTGGCCGCTGCACCACGCGCTTGAGAAAGTCGCAGCGGAAGGACGTGGAGTTGTGGTTCTGCTGAACAGTGCAGAAGACAGTTACGATCTCGAAGACCGCATTCAGGAGTTCTTTGATCAGGGGCAAGCTCCTGCGGGCAAGGGTAGCTCAGGTGTGTATTTCACCATAGGCACCGGCTCCCAGATTCTCCGGGATCTCGGCGTAAGCAAAATGCGCCTGTTGAGCCCTCCTGTTAAGTACTCGGCGATTTCCGGATTTGATCTGGAAGTGGTTGAGTACATTCCCTATTCCCCAGACTGACACACCAGGTTGCAGCATTGCGGCTGCGACCCGAGAAGGAGCCACCGATGGCAGATATCAAAGTAATTGAAGGTGATTTTACCCAGTGCAGCGGTCGCTATGCGCTGGTGGTTGGCCGTTTTAACGGCTTTGTGGTGGAAAGTCTGGTAAGCGGTGCGATAGATACCCTGCGTCGCCATGGTATTGCCGACAGCGACATCACTCTGGTGCGTGTACCCGGAGCCTATGAGATGCCATTGGCCGTGAAACGCGTGGCTGAAACCGGTGGCTACGACGCCATCATTGCTCTGGGCGCCGTTATTCGTGGTGGAACCCCGCACTTTGAGTACGTGGCGGGTGAAGCTGCCAGTGGCCTCGGTGCGGTGAGCCTGGAAACAGACGTCCCGGTGACCTTTGGTGTATTGACCGTTGATTCTATCGAACAGGCCATCGAGCGCTCCGGCACCAAGGCCGGCAACAAGGGCGCTGAGGCGGCCATCACGGCGCTGGAAATGGTCAGCCTGTTCAACAAGCTGGGTGAGTAATGAGCAATACTGAAGATACAACACCCCGCCCGGCGCCGTCCGACCAGCCAAAAGCTGGTGATCGCCGCCGTGCCCGGATTCTGGCAATGCAGGCGCTTTACCAGCGCCACTTTGCCAAGAGTCCGATTTCGGATATTGAAGCCGAGTTCATGGTCGACAACGACATGACCAAGGTCGATATCTTGTACTTCCGTGACGTCCTGCGTGGTGTCCATCGCGAACAGGCAGAACTGGACAAGTTGATTGAGCCATTTCTCGATCGCCCGCTGCAAGAGGTAGATCCGGTGGAGCTGGCTATTTGTCGGGTCGGAGCCTATGAGCTGCGGCATCGACTGGATGTGCCATACAAGGTGGTGATCAACGAAGGCATTGAGCTTGCGAAGAAGTTTGGGGGTACAGAAGGACACAAGTTCGTCAATAGCGTGTTGGACAAGCTAGGCCGGCGTTTGCGCCTGGCCGAGACTCGTTCGCGCTGATCAATGGGCGAATTTGAACTGATACGGCGGTATTTCATGCCGCTGTCCCGTTTGCACGGCTCCCGGTCTATCGTTTTGGGGCCGGGTGACGACTGTGCCATTCAGCGTGTTCCCTCCGGTTCTGATCTGGTTTTTTCCATCGATACGCTGGTTGAGGGTGTGCACTTTCCCCTCAACTATCGTCCTGACTATCTCGGTTGGAGAGCACTTGCGGTTGCTGTCAGTGATCTTGCCGCCATGGGAGCCGACCCCACCTGCTTTACCCTTGCGTTGACTCTGCCCGAGGCTGATGAGACCTGGTTGCGCGACTTTGCGTTCGGGCTAGGCAAGGCCGCCGAATCATTCGGAATGGTGCTTGCAGGTGGCGACACGACCCGCGGTCCCCTGGCTTTGAGTTTGCAAGTACACGGGCAGGTTCCCATCGGAGCGGCAATCTGCCGCTCTGGTGCCGGGCCGGGTGATCTGATTGTGGTTTCCGGCACTCTTGGTGATGCCGGCGCCGCCCTGGACTATCTTGAAGCGCAGGGCCCCTCCAAAGATGAAGAGTTTGTTCTTGAGCGTTACCACCATCCCGAGCCGAGGCTGGCGCTGGGCACAGCCCTGAGAAGCCGCGCGACGGCGGCTATTGATGTGTCCGACGGTTTGCTGGCGGATCTTGGCCATATTCTTGAAGCTTCTTCGGTCGGCGCCAATATTGAGTGTGCCCGTGTGCCGGTATCGCCTGCACTCACCCGCCTGAAAGGCTCGGAAGCGCTGGATTATGCGTTGCGCTCCGGCGATGACTACGAGCTTTGTGCCACTGTTCCTGAGGCGATATGGGGCGATGCGCCATCATCATTGAAACAGCAGCTCACGGTTATCGGCGTGATTGAGCAAGCGCCGGGTTTGCGCCTTGATGGCGCTGCGGTAGTGTCGGAATCTGATGTCGTGGGTTTCGACCATTTCAGGAGGAAGGCATGAGCCAGGAAGATCAGTGGCCAGAACCGGATTTGCCCCAGGCTATTCTGCCTCCGGGGTTTCTGAAAAACCCCATACACCTGCTGGCGTTCGGGTTTGGTAGCGGTGCTGCGCCCCGCGCTCCGGGAACCTGGGGCAGTCTTGCAGCAATCCCTCTGTGGTATGGGTTTGCCTGGCTGCCACCGGTCGTTTATTGGCTTATCGTTTTGCTGGCCTTCCTGGTGGGTATCTGGCTATGCGGAAAAACAGCTGCAGATTTGAAGGTACACGACCATGGCGGGATAGTGTGGGACGAATTTGTCGGGATGTGGATTGCCCTTGGGCTCTTTCCTGACCAGATTTACGGTGTACTGCTGGCGTTCTTGATTTTCAGGTTCTTCGACGTACTCAAACCTTGGCCCATTAACTGGCTGGATGAGCGGTTGCCCGGCGGGCTGGGGATCATGGTGGACGACGTGGTTGCCGGGGGCATGGCACTGCTTTGCCTGCTCGCGATCGATGTCTGGCTGATGCCTTACATTCTTTAACAGATGCTCAGTTCAGTGCACCTGCTGTTCTTCCGGAAGGAGACTCACCACGTGCAGGAAACGTTTCAGCCCGATCTCGGCTCGCTCTCTGGAAGCGAATGGGCCGCTGTCGAAGCCTTCCCTGGTCGTGAAATACCACTTGCTCCCGACACAGAAAAACCGACTGCTACGAAAGGGGATGCGCCCCTCTTCTCCTGATCTGACGTGAGTATTCATGGCCGGCTCCTGTGCGCCTGATTTGTGTCTGTATTCCAGGCGCCGTGTGAAGGGTAAGGGTTTGTTTAAAATTAATACAAATCCGGGAAAATTCAACATTTTTTGACAATTATGTAGATTATATCTACGGACTGACTACTGGTCGTGCTCTTTTTGTATCTGGTTGCCCTCTGCCACAGCTGTGTTCAGAATACGCTTTAGCAGGCCGCACCCTTCGCTCGCCCAAGCTTCACTCGAATCGTCATGGAGATAAAATGAGCATCAGTCATGTTTTACGTGTTAGCAAGTTCAAGTTGAGCTATTCCCCTCGTTGGTTACAGATGGTTCGGGCGTTACTTCCTGTTGCGTTCCTTTCTGTTCTGGTTGGTTGTTCATCGGCGGTTACCAAGCTTGAGACCTGGGAAGGCAACCCGGCCACTGCGGTGAACGCGGCTACGCTGAAGGCGCCCGGTGCCATCCACGTCAGCCGGGTTAATGGGCGCTTGATGGCCAACTATCTGATGGATGATCTGGCGTTGGACTATGCGCTGCTTCCGGGTGAGAACCGGGTGGTATTCACTTATAAAACCATATGGGCCAAATCCGGAGTGGTGAGAGATGGTGAGTCGAAGGTTTATGTGATCAAGAGTGAGCCGCAGGTTGTAAGATTTGAGGCCACGCCCAACGAGACGTATCGATTCGAATTCGACGAGCCGGAAACCCGTCGGCAGGCAGAACAGATGATGCCCGAGTTCTCGGTGACAATTGTGGGGGCTGATGGTCGGGCCTTGGCCAAATCTGCAAGCTGGTCGCCTTCAGACACCACGTCGACAGTGCGAACGCCTTTGCCGGGTGGTCAGGCGACTGATGGTGAGATGTTGGCCAGCGATGGTATGAGTTCGCTGGACCGCTTGAAGGCTGTCTGGGAAATCGCATCTGACGACGATAAGAAAGCCTTCCTGCGCTGGGCGTTTGAGTAAGCGCTCAACGCTTCGCCAGCCGTTATCGCCTGAAGCGGCCCACAAGTCTCTTCAGGCCACTTTCCAGTAAGCCCATTGCAGTGTATGCCAGGGACTGACTTCGGGTCTCTGTGAGCGGAATATGCATTTCCTCCGGGTCCAGTTCGCCGGCGGCGCCCTCAATGGCTGCAAGGCTGTCACAGGCGTGGTTCCGGAGCGAATCGCCCTGGGGCACCACATCGGGGCAGATGGTGAAGTTGAGTGTAAGGTTGCCCTGATAGCTTACGGCAACAATAACCAGCCCCATGCTGTCGAAAAGTGGTGCAGCATTGTACTGCTGCGCCAGTTTTGCGCCCTGAAGATACAGGGGTATCTGAGGCCCGGGCACGTTGGTAATGGGCAGGTTAAATGCAGGCCGATAGCGTTGGGCAATCTGCAGCTCCGAATACAACCGTGCCGACAACGCCAGCATGCTGGAGGGCAAAAGCTCTGTGAGCCGATCCGCCGCGATGGCTTCCCGGTATGGCTCTGAGGCCACGGCATTCCAGTGAATCCTGCGAATACGCCGGGCCGGGTCGGGTTCGTTGGTGGCAAGATCCAGAAGCATGGCGGACATCTGGTTTCCAGTGGTCCTGCGCAGCGTACTTGAACGCACCGAAATGGGCGTCATGGCAATCAGAGACTGACCCGCGTCAGCTCCCTGTTCGCCAAGGTATCGGCGCAGTGTTTCCGCGCAAAGCCCTAAAACCACATCGTTCAGCGTGACATCGCCCAGCGCTGCCTTGATCGCTTTGAGGCGGGATAATTCAACTTTTGCGGATACGATTTGGCGGTTGGCCGTGATCTGCTGGTTGAATGGGCTGTGGGGCGTCGAAAACAAGGGGAATGGCCGGGGGATTTTTCGTAGCTGCTTCTGTATCAATCCACGGGTAGTGGCTTCCGCTGCATCGACTGCCAATGAGGCAAGTCGCCAGGGTGTGCGCAGGATATTGGCGCCGGCCCGGATCATTACTCGCCCTTCCGAGGGCTCAGGGCGTGGTTGCCAAGGTCTTGGAGAGCTGATGAGTTGTGGCTCGGGCGTATATTCCAGCAGCTTGCCCATGATTTCCTCACCGCTGAACGCATCAATGGCGGCGTGGTGAAGTTTTACAATGAGTGCAAAGCCCGCCTTGCCCTCTTTCTCGTCACCCAGCCGGAAGCCGTCCACGAAGGTTATATGCCAAAGGGGGCGGTCCCGCTTCAGAGGCTCTTCCAGAATCCTTGACGCAAGCGTCATCAGGCTTGCCTCCCGGCTGCTTTCGCCGAGGCTTACATACGCCAGATGCCGTTCAATACTGAAGTCAGGATCATCAATCCAGTATGGTCGGCCCAGGCGCAGGGGGATCTCCTTGAGGCGCTGGCGAAAAACCGGCACGACGTGAAGGCGGCTGCGCAGATAAGCAACGAAGGTGCTGAACGCCAGGGGCGTATCGCGCTCGCTGGCATCGAAGAGGTAGATGCTACCGATATGCATCGGCGCGTTCGCAGATTCAAGGTACAGGAAGGAAGCGTCCAGTTCCGATAGCTGCCGCATCAATGGGCTCCAGTCGTTATTAAGGTTCGTGGCAGTATAGATGAACCGGTTGTTGATCTTGTTGACTTATTTGCCAGTCAGGATTCTGCGGCGGAGCCATTTTGGTCTCAGCCTGCGCCGGGGCTTCAGCTATCAAGCCAGTCTGTTATGGTCGCGTCTTTGGTCAGCCTGTGCCAGAACCACATCAAGGCCTTGCCTTTATCGTCAGCGTGCCTTGCGGCCTGAAGCGCTATGGGTTGTCTCGGTTCGCCTACACGTTTTTCGATGAGTTGGCCGGAAGCAAGAAGTTCCATTACCCGGGTGCGTGGTAACCAGCCTACGCCAAGCCCGGCTTTATGCATGGCGATTTTGTGGTCGATATTAGCGCCTGTCAGAGTACGCTGCCGGTGAAAGAGGCCTGCATGTCCGGCGGGCAGGGCGCGCGAGGAGTCTGCGGCAACGGCGGCCGGAAAGCGACGGATATCTTCTTTGCTCAGCGGTTCTTCTGCACTTGCCAATGGATGGTCGGGCGCGACGGCAAAAACAAAGGCCATGTTGCCAAGAATATGGCTGGTAAAGTTCCCCGCGGGCTTGCTGATGTCGTCGCCACCAATAATAAGGTCCACCCTGCGGCTTTGAAGCGCATCCCAAGTGCCTGCAAACACCTCTTCGGTGATCTGAACGTCAACCGGAACGCCCAGTGCGTAGAATTCTTTTATGGCCGGAAACAGGCATTCCGCTGGCAACAGTGAATTGAATCCGATGCGCAGCCGGGTTTCCCAGCCCTGAGCAACTTGCCGGGTTGAGTGTGCAAGGTTATCGGCTGCATCAAGCAGGGTTCGACCTTCCTCGAGCAGGTAAAGGCCAGCGGGGGTGAGTACGGCCCGGTGTCCGCTTCGGTCAAACAGAACTACGTTCAGGTCTTCCTCGAGCTTTTGCACGGTATAGCTGATCGCCGATGGCACCCGGAAGAGCTCGCCCGCAGCCCCGGCGAAGCTGCCTTTACGGTCGATTGCGTCGAGGACTTTCAGGGCGTCTATAGTGATGGCTGTGTGCATGTTCGAATTATCTGAAGTAGTTGGCCAGAATTGGTTGTTTGAGAGGGTAGCAGGGTCGCCGTTATTGTGCTTGGTACATCAGTATATTTATTGGAGTTGGATATGGGTCTTCTCGTCGACGGCAAGTGGCATGATCAATGGTATGACACCGATAAAACCGGTGGAAAATTTGAGCGTGAGGCTGCGCGGTTCCGGAACTGGGTGACGGCGGATGGTTCGCCGGGGCCGGCGGGTGAGGGTGGTTTCAAGGCTGAGTCGGGGCGTTATCATTTGTACGTTTCTCTGGCCTGCCCCTGGGCTCATCGCACGTTGATTTTCCGCAAGTTGAAAGGGCTTGAGGCCCATATTTCCGTATCAGTGGTGCATCCGGATATGGTGGAGAATGGCTGGGAGTTCCGGCCCGGTGAGAGCGCGCACACGGATGATTTGCACGACTTTCGCTTTATGCATCAGGTGTATACCAAAGCAGCGCCGGAGTATTCGGGGCGAGTGACGGTTCCGGTGTTGTGGGATAAGCACCAGAACACTATTGCCAGCAATGAGTCGGCGGATATTATCCGCATGTTCAACTCGGCGTTTGATGGCCTGGACGGCGTAGACGCTGATCTGGACTTCTATCCGGAGGCGCTGCAGGCCGAGATTGATGCGGTGAATGAACGTGTGTACGACACGGTTAACAACGGCGTCTACAAGGCAGGTTTTGCCACGGCTCAGGCGCAGTATGAAGAGGCCTACTCTGCGTTGTTTGATTCGCTGGATTGGCTGGAAGCCAAGCTGTCGGGGCAGCGTTATCTGGCGGGGAGTACTTTAACGGAAGCGGACTGGAGACTGTTCACCACGCTGGTTCGGTTTGATGCGGTTTACTACAGCCACTTCAAGTGCAATCGTCAGCGCATCAGTGATTTTCCGGCGCTTTCAGGTTATCTGAGGGAGTTGTATCAGGTGCCTGGTGTGGCCGGTACTGTGAATATTGATCAGATCAAGCGCCACTACTATGTGAGCCAGCGTACTATCAACCCCACCCAGGTTGTGCCGGTGGGGCCGCAGTTGAATTTCACGGCTCCCCACGGTCGTGATAGTCTTTAACTGACTCGCGCCACGGCGACCTGGGTCAGTAGTTCCAGAGCATCTTTGTGGGGTGAGGCGGCAAGCGCACTCAGAGTGTCTGAGGCTTTTGCTGCTTCGGCTCTGGCCCGCTCCATGGTGTATTCCACCGCCCCGGAAGCTTCAATAAGTTCGAGAACCTTTGGCAAGTTATCCAGCCCGCCTTTGCGTATGGCCTGGCGTATGAGCTGGCGGTTTTCTTTGCTGCTGTGAGCCATGGCGTGGATCAGGGGCAGGGTGGTTTTGCCTTCCGCAAGGTCGTCGCCAACGTTCTTGCCCATGGCTTCGGCATCGCCACGATAATCGAGAACGTCGTCCACCAGCTGGAAGGCCAGCCCCAGGTGTTTGCCGTAGTTTTTCAAGGCCTGCTCCTGGGCATCGTCTGCGTTAGCGAGCAGGGCGCCGGAATGGGAGGCGGCTTCGAACAGCATGGCGGTTTTATTATGGATCACGGTCATGTACTGATCTTCGGTAATGTCCGGGTTTTTTACATTCATCAGTTGCATGACTTCGCCTTGGGCGATTACCGCCGTGGCGTGAGACAGAATCTCCATAATAGGAAGGCTTTTCAGCTCAACCATCATCTCGAATGCGCGGGCGTAGAGGAAATCACCTACTAACACGCTGGGAGCATTCCCCCAGTTGGCATTTGCTGTGCTACGGCCCCGGCGCATGTCCGATGTATCCACAACATCGTCATGGAGCAGTGTCGCGGTATGAAGGAATTCGATCACCACGGCCAGCTTGAGATGCTCATCCTTGCTATAACCCGCGGCCCGGCTGGAAAGCAAAACCAGTAAGGGCCTCAAGCGCTTACCGCCGCTTTCGATAATGTACTGGGCTATTTTCTCTACCAGGGGAACATCGGAGGAAAGTCGCTGGACGATCAGGTCATTAACGCGGCTGAAGTCGTCTGCCACGGTGTCGTAAATGCTCGGGGCTGTCATGCGGCTTTTGAATCCCTTGCTGATGTCGTAGTTGTGTCGCTGCCTAGTATGCTGATAATACAGGCAGAACGCGGCAATGCTAGGTATTGCCGAGGTTAGTGTCAACTTGGCTTGTATTGCTGGGCGCCTTTTCGTACAATCACGCGCCCAACTCATCCCAACCTGCGCTCCCTGCTATAGGGTTGCCAAAGCGCTTCCCTTAGAACCAGGTGGATAAGAGCAGGGATGGGTCAATCGCGGAGAACGTTAATGTACGCAGTTATTGTTAGCGGTGGTAAACAGCACCGTGTTAAAGAAGGCGAAACTCTGAAGCTGGAGAAGCTCGAAGTGGAAACCGGCGGCAACGTCGAGTTTGATCGCGTTCTGCTGATCGCTGATGGCGACAACTTCAAAGTTGGCGCGCCGGTAGTTGATGGTGCCAAAGTGACTGCCGAGGTGGTTAGCCACGGTCGTCACGAGAAGATTAACATCATCAAATTCCGTCGTCGTAAGCACTCAATGAAGCGTCAGGGCCACCGTCAGTGGTTTACTGAAGTCAAGATCACGGGTATTCAGGGCTAACACCCGGAAAAAACCCCTTAATCAGGAGGCTTGTCATGGCTCACAAAAAAGCAGCAGGTAGTACCCGTAACGGTCGCGATTCCGAGTCGAAACGACTTGGTGTGAAGCGCTACGGCGGCGAATCAGTATCTGCAGGCAGCATTATCGTTCGTCAGCGCGGAACCCGTTTCCACGCAGGCGTCAATGTTGGCTTGGGTAAAGACCACACGTTGTTCGCGAAAGCAGACGGCCAGGTCAAGTTCGAAGTGAAAGGTCCGCAGAACCGCAAGTTCGTAAGCATCGTTCCAGCTGCTGCGTAAGCAGCGGCGATCCGGTTCTGTCGAACCTTGGGTAGCCCTGATATTCTGCTGTTATAGTCAGAAGTCAGAGCCACCCGGAGCCCCGCAAAGCTTCCTTGAGGCTGCGGGGCTTTTTAGTTTATGCGCCACGCGCAAAGGGTTGATTCATGAAATTCGTAGACGAAGCCACAATCATCGTTGAAGCCGGTAACGGCGGGCACGGCTGCCTCAGTTTTCGACGTGAAAAATACGTTCCCAGGGGTGGTCCCGACGGCGGCGATGGCGGTGATGGTGGCTCCGTGTATCTCGAGGCGAGCGATTCGCTTAACACGCTGGTCGATTACCAGTTTCAGCGTAAGCACAAAGCGCCGGGCGGTGAGCAGGGTTCCGGGCGGAATTGCACCGGCACCAAAGGTGAAGATCTGGTGCTGCCAGTACCGGTTGGCACCACGGTGGTTGATGTTGACACCCACGAAGTGCTTGGCGACCTGACCCGTATTGGTCAGCAGTTGAAGGTAGCTCAGGGTGGGTTCCACGGCTTGGGCAATACCCGGTTTAAGTCATCGATCAACCGCGCGCCCCGCCAAACATCCAAAGGCTCTGAAGGTGAGCTCAGGAATCTGCGTCTGGAGCTGAAGGTTCTGGCAGACGTAGGCCTTCTGGGGTTGCCCAACGCAGGTAAGTCTACGTTTATACGGTCTGTATCAGCCGCGACGCCCAAGGTTGCGGATTATCCGTTTACGACGCTGGTGCCGAACCTGGGTGTCGTGAGCGTGCAAATGCACCAGAGCTTTGTTATTGCGGATATCCCCGGCCTGATTGAAGGTGCTGCGGAAGGTGCGGGCCTTGGTGTTCGTTTTCTGAAACATCTGGTGCGCACCCGTTTGCTGTTGCACCTGGTCGATGTGGCCCCCTACGACGGTTCATCGCCGGCCCACGCAGTTAAAGTCATTGCTCACGAGCTGGAAAAGTTCAGTGAAACCCTGGCTAATCGAGAGCGCTGGCTGGTGTTGAACAAGGTCGATATGGTGCCGGAAGAAGATCGTGAGGCTCATTGCCAGGCGATTGTTGATGAGCTTGGTTGGCAGGGGCCCGTATTCCGCGTTTCTGCGCTTAGCGGTGAGGGCACCAAGCCGTTGACGCAGGCAGTGATGCGTTGGATCGAAGAGCGTGCCGAGGAAGAGGCGGAGAATCCGGATGCCGCCGAGCAAGAGGCCTTGAAGCGCCAGCGGATGGATGAAGAAGCTCGGGCGGGCATCGAGGAAGAGAGGCAGGCCCGTCGCGCGGCTCGTGAGGAAGATGACGATGACTTCGACGACGATGATTACGACGTTGAAGTGGTTTATGTGAAGGACTAGATTTCGGATTTGATGCCTGAGTTATCCCGTTAGTTCGAGAGAGACGAAGCCCATATCATGACGCAACGCGCCCAGCTGCATCAGGCACGCCGCCTGGTGGTGAAGATCGGAAGTGCCCTCCTGACCAATGATGGCCGTGGCCTGGATGTGGCAGCGCTTGGGCTTTGGGTGGATCAGATGGCGGCGCTGGTCAAGCAAGGCGTTGAGCTGGTTGTGGTTTCTTCCGGCTCAGTGGCTGAGGGGATGAGTCGCCTGGGTTGGAAAAAACGCCCGGAGCAGTTGCATGAGTTGCAGGCAGCCGCTGCTGTAGGTCAGATGGGGCTGGTGCAGACCTGGGAGGCAGAGTTCAAGCGCCACGGTATTCATACCGCCCAGATTCTGCTGACCCACGATGACCTTTCTGATCGCAAGCGTTATCTGAATGGTCGCAGCACGCTCAGGGCGCTGCTGGATTTTGGTGTTGTGCCTATCGTGAACGAGAACGACACGGTGGTTACCGATGAGATCCGCTTTGGTGATAACGACACCCTGGGCGCCCTGGTCACTAATGTGGTTGAGGCAGACGGCCTGATTATTCTCACCGACCAGCTTGGCCTGTTTGATAAAGATCCACGCAAGAACCCGGATGCCAGTCTGGTGACCGAACGGCTCGCCAGTGATCGCGAGTTGGATGCCATGGCCGGCGGCGGCGCCGGAGTTCTTGGTCGCGGAGGTATGCAGACCAAACTCCGCGCCGCGCGCCTTGCAGCGCGATCCGGAGCCTTCACGGTAATTGCAGGCGGGCGCATTGAGGGTGTTCTTACCCGGCTGTGGCAGGGTGATGTTCTCGGTACTTTGCTGCTCCCTGAGCAGGGGCGGATTGCGGCGCGTAAGCAGTGGCTGGCAAGCCACCTGCAGACTCGCGGCAAGTTGACGCTTGATGACGGCGCAGTGAAGGTGCTTCGCCAAGGTGGTCGCAGTCTTCTCCCGGTCGGGGTCAAAGGCGTTGTCGGGCAGTTTCGTCGTGGCGAGATGGTGTCCTGTGTTGATCAGAAAGGTATTGAGGTTGCTCGCGGGCTGGTGAATTACGATGCAGGTGAGGCGGGTGCAATAGCCGGTCGTTCAAGCAGTAGCATCACAGAAATTCTGGGTTATATTTCCGACGAAGAGATGATTCATCGGGACAACATGATAATTGTCTGAAAAAAGGTAATTGTTTGAAAAAGTAATTATCTGAAATAAAAAAACCGGCTGCGAGCCGGTTTTTTTATAGCAACAAGAGCTTTTAGCTAGCGCAAGGCGCTATCAGGCGCTCTTCAGCGCTTTGATCTTGGTGCTCATGCGGCTCTTCTGGCGAGCCACCTTGTTCTTGGTGAAGATGCCCTTGTTGACCATGCTGTCCATAATAGGCTGGGCAGTCTGGAATGCGGCCTGAGCTTCTTCGTAGTTGCCAGACTCAATTTTGGTCTGCACTTTTTTCATGTAAGTGCGGGTCATGGAGCGCAGGCTTGCGTTGTGCTTGCGGTTTTTCTCGTTCTGACGTGCGCGCTTTTTGGCTTGCGGGGTATTTGCCACCGTAAAACTCCTGAAAGTACTGAAAATTCGTTACTGAATGATTCGTACGGAAAACTCTGGGCAAAATACCATCCAGAGGATCCCTGAAATCGCGGGCGCGCCCATAACCAGCGCGTCGAAATAAATGACGCGGAACTATGCCGCCCAAACCTGTAAATGTCAATACCAAACCCCATTTGATCCCATGATTCAAAAGGGCTGTGGTAAACTCCCGGCTCGCCGGATACGGGTTCAGCGGGGAAGCAGGTAATTCCCGAAATACCCGGCCAAAATGAGTGTGCAACCGGACTAAAGCCCGAATGTCATCGCAACCTGAACCTTTGCCGAAGAAACAACCGGAAAAAAAGCCGCCTGCCAAAGTGCCCGGGCTGCTCAGGTCTTCCGGTTTGGTAGGCATGATGACCATGCTGTCCCGGGTGCTGGGTCTGGTGCGGGATATGGTGATTGCGCGCTATTTTGGTGCCGGTGCCGGTGCAGACGCTTTCTTTGTTGCGTTCAAAATCCCCAACTTTTTACGCCGGCTTTTTGCCGAAGGTGCCTTTTCACAGGCGTTTGTGCCGGTGTTGTCATCCTATCGCGAGAACCGCCCGGGTTCTGATGTAAAACGCCTGGTAGATGCGGTAGCAGGCTCTCTCGGGCTTGTTCTGCTGGGCATCACCCTGGTGGCCATGCTTGGCGCGCCACTTTTGACCGCCGTCTTTGCCCCCGGCTTTCTGGATGATGACGTCAAATTTGCGCTGACCAGCGACATGTTGCGCATCACGTTCCCGTATTTGTTGATGATTTCCCTGACGGCATTTGCTGGCGGTATTCTCAACAGCTACGACCGTTTCGCGGTGCCGGCTTTTACGCCGGTTTTGCTCAATCTGGCGATGATCGGCGCGGCTGTTTATCTTACACCGCTGATGAGCGAGCCGGTTATGGCTCTGGCCTGGGGTGTGTTCATCGCCGGTGCGCTACAGCTGTTTTTTCAGTTACCGTTTCTTATGCGGCTGGGGCTCATGCCTCGGCCGCGGGTTGATTATCGACACGAAGGTGTCAGCCGCATCCTCAAGCTGATGGTGCCGGCGTTGTTTGGGGTTTCGGTCAGCCAGATCAATCTTCTGCTGGATACGGTTCTGGCGTCCTTTCTGCAAACCGGCAGCGTATCCTGGCTGTATTATTCAGACCGGCTTTCCGAGCTGCCCTTGGGGGTATTCGGTATTGCCATTGCGACGGTGATTCTGCCGAGCCTGTCGCGCAAGCACTCCGCAGCCTCCACAGATCAGTTTGCCGCTACATTGGACTGGGCCGTGCGTGCGGTGCTGATTATCGGGGTGCCTTCCGCTCTGGCGCTGGGGTTGTTGGCCGAACCCTTGATCGCAACCCTGTTTCATTATGGTGAGGTTACCGACAGGGATGTAGTCATGTCGGCGCAGAGCTTACGGGCCTATTCCGCCGGGCTGCTCGCCTTCATGGTGATCAAGGTCCTGGCGCCGGGATTTTTCGCGCGACAAGACACCCGTACCCCGGTGAAAATAGGGATCATTGCCATGGTCGCCAACATGGTTTTGAACCTGGCGCTCATCGTACCTTTGGCCCACGCTGGCCTGGCGTTGGCGACGTCGCTATCGGCTTGGCTTAATGCGGTTCTGCTCTGGCGTGGACTCAAGCGGCAGGGTGCCTGGCAAAGCCAGCCCGGCTGGGGGAAATATTTTGTGCAGATCGGCCTTGCGAACGCTGCCATGGTTGGCGTTATTCTCTGGCTGAACATGCCGGTCATGCGCTGGCTGTCGGCAGGCGGCGTTGAGCGTTCACTTTATATGGGGATGATGGTGGTGGCTGCCAGTGGCGCCTATTTCCTTGTTCTGGCGCTGGCAGGGGTGCGGGTAAGACATTTCCGCCAGAGGTAAGGTATAATCGCGCGTTTTCTCGCCAGCGTCTTGCACACACCGGCAAGCGCTGAAAGCCAACTGGCAAATGAAGGTTCGCACTGCATGCGTCTGATCCGAAGCCTGACCAACCTGAAAATGCTTTCCAGGCAGGTGGATTCTCCGCTGGCGGAGGGCTGTGTTGCCACGATCGGCAATTTTGACGGCGTTCATCTGGGCCATCAAACGATTATTGATCAGGTAAAAAGCAAAGCCCGCGCATTGAATCTACCCTCGGTTGTCATGGTTTTTGAGCCTCTGCCAAGGGAGTTCTTCCAGGGTATGGACGCGCCTCCCCGGCTGATGGGGTTTCGGCAGAAATTGGAAACTCTGCTGGCAGCGGGCATTGATATCGTGCTCTGTCTGAAGTTCGATGAGAACTTCCGCAGATACTCCGCTATGGGCTTTATAGACGATGTTCTTATCGACGGGCTGGCGGTGCGCCACCTTGTTGTGGGCGATGATTTTCGCTTCGGCTGCGATCGGGCCGGGGACTTTGCATTGTTGGAAAGGGTAGGCAAAACCGCCGGCTTCTCCGTCGAGAACACCCGCACCGTTACCATTGCAGGCGAGCGGATAAGTAGCACCCGAATTCGTAACCTGCTGCTGGATAACCAGCTCGAACAAGCCGAGTCTTTGCTTGGGCGCCCCTACTGCATCCGGGGCCGTGTTGTTTATGGCCGGCAACTGGGACGACGTATCGGATCGCCCACGGCGAATATTCTGCTCCGGCAGATGCCGGCCTTGCGCGGCGTGTACGTTGTTAGCGTGACGCTGGAAGACGGAAGCACGCAGGACGGCATCGCAAACATTGGCCTGCGCCCGACGGTTGATGGCAAGCAGCCGGCACTGGAAGTGCACCTGTTTGACTTTACTGGCACACTTTACGGCCAGCATATTGACGTTGTTTTCTGCCACGGATTGCGGGATGAAGAAAAGTTTGAATCCATCGACGCGCTTAAAGCGCAGATAGCCAGAGATTTCGACGCCGCAAGAGCGTGGCTGGCAGAGCATCACTGACCCAAACTGACCAAAAGAGTACGCACACAGACCATGAGCGACTACAAGCATACCCTGAACCTGCCGAAAACTGACTTTCAGATGAAAGCCAGCTTGTCCGTACGCGAGCCGGAAATGCTCAAGCGCTGGCAGGATCTTGATGTATACGCCAACTTGCGCCAGCAGCGTGAAGGGCGTGAAAAGTTCATCCTCCACGATGGCCCTCCCTACGCCAACGGCAACATTCACATTGGTCACGCGGTCAACAAGATTCTGAAGGATATGATCGTTAAATCCCGCGGTTTCATGGGCTTCGATGCGCCCTACGTGCCAGGCTGGGATTGCCACGGTCTGCCGATTGAGCACAAGGTTGAGCAGAAAATTGGTAAGGCCGGTGTGAAAGTCGACTACAAAACCTTCCGCCAGGCTTGCCGTGATTACGCCACGAAGCAGATCGCCGGCCAGAAAGCTGATTTTATCCGCCTTGGCATCATGGGTGAGTGGGACAAACCCTACCTCACCATGGACCCAAAAGTGGAAGCTGGCATTGTGCGGGCTCTGGGCAAGATCGTCGCCAAAGGGCACGTGGTTCGTGGTTTCAAACCGGTTTACTGGAGTGTGGTGGGTCAGTCCGCGCTGGCAGAGGCCGAAGTGGAGTACCAGGACAAAACCTCGACGCAGATTGATGTGCGCTTCACTGCCGTCGATCAAGCCAAAGCCCTGTCGCTGTTCGGAACTGACAAAGGCGAAGGCGACGTTTCCGTGGTTATCTGGACCACCACGCCCTGGACCATCCCCGCCAACCAGGCAGTATCTCTCAACGCTGATCTGGACTATGCGCTGGTTCAGGTTGACGCGGGCAACGGCCCCGAGCGTATGATTCTGGCCGCGGCCATGGTCGAAGGCGTTATGGCGCGCTGGGATATTTCGGATTTTGAAGTGCTGGGCACTTGCCTGGGCGCGGATCTTGAAAATCTGCCCTTGCATCACCCGATCTACGATAAGCAGGTTCCTGCGATTATGGGTGATCACGTATCAATCGAGGCGGGTACCGGCGCCGTTCACACTGCGCCTGATCACGGTATGGAAGACTTTGTGGTCGGCAAAACCTACGGTATCGGCACGCTGAACATGGTTCAGGCCGACGGTACCTACACCAGCGCTACTGGTGAGTTTGCAGGTATTCATGTCTACAAGGCCGACGAGCCTGTGTGCGACGCTCTGGCGCGTGAAGGCAAGCTTGTTCGCAAGGAAAAATTCCGCCACAGCTTCCCACATTGCTGGCGTACCAAAACACCGCTGATCTACCGCGCTACGCCGCAGTGGTTTATCAGCATGGAGAAAGAAAATCTCCGCGCGGACGCACTGGAAGCCATCAAAGGTGTGCGTTGGGTGCCGGCCTGGGGTCAGAATCGTATTGAAGCCATGGTCCAGCAATCTCCAGACTGGTGCATCTCACGCCAGCGCACCTGGGGCGTGCCGATCACACTGTTTATCCACAAAGAAACTCAGGAACTGCACCCGGACACCCAGAACCTGATTGAAAAAGTGGCTCAGGCTATCGAAACCGGTGGCATTGATGCCTGGTACGAGATCGATACCCGCGAACTTCTGGGCGACGATGCCGATCACTACGAAAAAGTTCTGGATACACTGGATGTCTGGTTCGATTCCGGTGTTACCCACGAGTCTGTGTTGCGCGTGCGCCCGGAGCTCGGCCAGTTCCCGGCTGATATGTACCTGGAAGGCTCTGACCAGCACCGTGGCTGGTTCCAGTCCTCGCTGAAAACCTCCATTGCCATGAACGGTGTGGCGCCATATAAGCAGGTGCTGACCCATGGTTTTACCGTGGATGGTAAAGGCCTCAAGATGTCCAAGTCTCTGGGCAACGTTATCGCACCCCAGGAAGTGATGAACGAACTGGGTGCCGATATTCTTCGCCTGTGGGTTTCAGCAACCGATTACAGCGGTGAAATGACGGTTTCCAAGGATATCCTGCGGCAAACGGCCGATGGATATCGTCGTATTCGTAATACTTCGCGCTTCCTGTTGAGCAACCTCACAGGCTTCGATCCGAAGCAGCACATGGTTGCGCCGGAAGACATGATTGCTCTGGATCGCTGGATGGTCGACCGTGCTCTGCAGCTACAGAATGAGCTGCATGAGGACTACCAGAACTACGCCTTCCTGCGGATTTATCAGAAAGTGTACAGTTTCTGTGAAGCCACGCTGGGCGGCTTTTACCTCGATATTATAAAGGACCGCCAGTACACCACTCAGGCGGACAGCCTGGCGCGGCGTTCCTGTCAGACTGCGCTTTATCACGTGGCAGAAGCCCTGGTGCGTTGGATTGCACCCATTCTGAGCTTCACCGCGGATGAAATCTGGCAGCACCTGCCGGGAGAGCGCGGCGAGACAGTTTTCTATGAGACCTGGTATGAAGGCCTTGCAGAATTGCCTGAAAATGCCGAGCTGGGTCGCGATTACTGGCGCCGGATCTTCGGCGTGAAAGAGGCAGTAAACAAGCGCCTGGAAGAAGCTCGGGCCCGTGGCGAGATCAAAGGATCGCTCAGCGCTGAAGTCACGCTTTATTGTGATGGTGAGCTGGCGGCAGACTTGGAATATCTAGGAGAAGAGCTCCGCTTTGTGCTGATCACCTCCGAAGCAACCGTAAGGCCGGTATCCGAGGCTGACGGCGCTGAGATGACCAGTTATGAAGGCCTGCATGTAAAGGTAACTCCGGCTACCCATACGAAATGCGAGCGCTGCTGGCACCACCGCGCAGATGTGGGTGCCAACGCCGACTATGAAGAGCTGTGTGGCCGCTGTATCACCAACGTGGAAGGGTCGGGCGAAACACGCTCGTTTGCCTGATGGAACTGGCGATGAATGAACAGGTAACCGGAAGCAAACTGAAGTGGCTCTGGCTGGCGGTACTGGTGGTCGCGCTTGATCTCGGCACCAAGGCCATGGCAACGGCCCTGCTGACCTACGGCAACCCGGTGCCGGTGATTCCCATGTTCAATCTGACGCTGTTGCACAATACCGGTGCAGCGTTCAGTTTCCTCGCCGGAGCGGCAGGCTGGCAGCGTTGGTTCTTTGTGACCTTGGCTCTTGTGGTCAGCGTAGTATTGGTCGGCTGGCTGAGAAATCTGCGGCGGCATGAAACCCGGTCGGCCATTTCCATCGTACTGATCCTTGGCGGTGCGCTGGGTAATGTATACGACCGGGTTGTGCACGGCTATGTCGTCGACTTCCTGCATTTCTATTGGCAGGACTGGCACTTTCCCGCATTCAATCTGGCCGATACTGCCATTACCATAGGTGCCGCCATGATGATTCTTGATATGTTTCGCAAGCCTGCTGATCCCGGCACGCCTGCGAACGGGAGCGAATAAAGCCCATGAAAGAACTGCCTGTAGATAAAGGTACACGCGTAACCTTGCACTTTGCGCTCAAATTCGAGAGCGGCGAAGTGATTGATACCACCTTCGATAAAGATGCAGCGACTCTGGAAATCGGTGATGAAAGCCTGCCGGAGAATTTCGAAGCCTACCTGATGGGCATGAAAGCCGGCGACAAAGCCAGCCACCAGGTGCCGCCCGAAAAGGCCTTTGGCCAGCGCAACCCTAATAATGTGCAGACCTTCAAGCGGCACGAATTCAGTGCGGATATGGTGTTGGAGCCGGGCGTGATGATCTCCTTTGCGGATGCGCGTCAGCAGGAGCTGCCTGGGGTAGTCAGCCGCGTGGAGGGCGATGAAGTGGAAGTGGACTTCAATCATCCGTTGTCCGGGCGTACACTGACTTTCGATATAGAAGTTATTGACGTAGAACCGGCAGGGCAGACGCACTGACTATGCAAATAAGACTGGCAAACCCCCGTGGCTTTTGTGCAGGCGTGGATCGCGCCATCGAGATCGTAAATCGCGCCCTGGATGTATTCGGTGCGCCCATTTACGTGCGCCACGAGGTCGTACACAACAAATTCGTGGTCGACAACCTCCGCAATCGCGGCGCCATTTTTGTAGACGAACTGGATGAAGTGCCAGACGACAAGCTGGTT
>JAGPVT010000069.1 GCA_018066865.1 Marinobacter sp.
GTATTCTGCAATTCGGGTGGTGAGCATGGCCGCGCGCAAACGCATGAGCGGCGAGTCATCCGCCGGAGCTGCAACCACAACCGATCTGGCCAGCCCCTCTTCACCCAGAATGTCTTCTATAAATTCCTTGACCTCACGGCCCCGTTCGCCAATCAGCCCAACCACGATCACATCAGCATCGGTGAACCGGGTCATCATGCCCAGCAGCATACTTTTGCCGACGCCACTGCCGGCAAACAGGCCCAAACGCTGACCCTGCCCAACGGTCAGCAAAGCATTGATAGCCCGGATCCCCACATCCATGGATTGCCTCACCGGCGCCCGATTGAGCGGATTTATAATGTCACCAGTAAGCGGAACTCTGGCTTCAGCCTGAAGAGGGCCTTTGCCATCCAGAGGTTCACCGCTGCCATCCACCACACGGCCCAGCATAAGAGGGCCCACTGGGACCTTGCTGGCCGCAGATAGCGGAATCACCATGGCTCCCGGTTTAAGGCCTTCGATGGCGGTCAGCGGCATGAGGTAGACCTTGTCATCCTCAAACCCTACAACTTCGGCCTCAACGATGCCCGTGCCCTGGCCTTTAATCACACAGCGATCACCCACCACCATGGGGCAGCCGACGCACTCAAGCGTCAGCCCTACCATCCTGGTCAGGCGTCCTGACAGCTCCGGTTCGGGATCTGCACGAAGATAAGACTGGTATCGATCCAGGCGATCAGCCAGGGAGGATGTCATCACGCTTACCTTCGATTGGGTTGTCGGCGCTGTCGTCGGAAGAGCTGTCTCTGGGAAGGAGGTCTTCGTCAGGGGCTCCTTCGTCCGGAGTTTTCTCCGGTGAACTCAATACATCACGCTGGAAATCCGTCAGGTCGTCCATCAACGTGTTCAGCTCTTCAGGCTCACTGCTTTCACTGTCATCTGTCTGCTGCTCGAGCATACTCTGAACCGCGCGTTGAAAACGCTTTTCTACGGTAAAATCGACGAGGCTGTTGCGGGTTGCAACCCGACAACCGCCAGGCAATATGTTGCTATCTTCCACAACGGAGGCCGCCGCCTCAAATCGTTCAGCCACTTCACGAACGGCATTGTAGTCGTCTGGATGCACATGAATCCGGACATTGTCCGCCGTTGAAGGCAAAGCCTCCAGCGCACGGCGCACCACCTGCCGTATGTGTGAAGAATCGATCGTCAGCTCACGGTAAACAACGGCCCGGGCAAGAACCATGGTGAGATTAAGCAGCGAGGTTTCAAGCTCGTCCTGGTGCTTTCGGATGGGCAACAAAAGCTCGCCCAGCATCGGTTCAAGGCGATCCAGGCTGGCAGTTACTTCCGCCCGGCTTTCGTCATAGCCTTCAGTCTGCCCACGCTCTCTTCCCTCAGCCAGGCCGGTTTCCAGCCCTTCCTTGTGGCCCTTCTTAAAACCTTCAGCGTGGCCTTCCTGCAGACCCTGTTCCCGACCTTCGTTAAGGCCGTCTTCTCGCGCCGCCTGGCGAATCTCGGCAAGGTCACCTGCCGTCAGGGGTTTGACATTCAGCTCCTCCTCTCGGGCGACCTCATTGCCACTGGCATCCAGCAACGGGAGCTCCCAGCGCTCATAGGCCGTTAACTGCTCCTTGGGAATGCGGCTGGTGTCTCTGGGGAGTTCTTTAGAGAGCGCCTTGGAGAAATCTTTCGAGGAGTCTTTCATCACATCATTTCTTCACCGGCACCGCCCAGCGTGATTTCTCCCGCTTCGGCCATGCGACGGGCAATGGTAATAATGCCTTTCTGGGCAGATTCCACATCACTGACCTTCACCGGGCCTTTGACCTCCAGGTCATCCTGCAGCAACTCGGCGGCGCGCTTGGACATGTTCTTGAAGATCTTTTCCTGAACCGCATCATCAGCGCCCTTCAGGGCGACTACCAGCACTTCAGAAGACACCTCACGCAGCAGCGCCTGAACGCCCCGATCATCAATATCCTTGAGGTTATCAAAGACAAACATAAGGTCTTCGATGCTCGTGGCAAGATCCGGATCCATATCCTTGATGGAATCCAGCAGGTTGCCTTCGATGCTGCGATCCATAAAGTTCATGATGTCCGCGGCACGTTTAACACCACCTATGCGGCTGGTCTTGGCCGCTGAGCCGCCAGAGAACTGTTTCTCCAGAATGTCGTTCAGCTCCTGCAGGGCCTGAGGCTGAATGCTTTCCAGCGAGGCAACCCGCATCATGACATCGAGGCGCACTTTCTCACCCAGCGTAGCAAGAATTTCGGCGGCCTGATCAGGATCCAGATAAGAGATAACAATGGCCTGAATTTGCGGGTGCTCGTAACGGATGATGTCGCCGACGGCTCTCGGCTCCATCCACTTGAGCGTATCCAGCCCGGTGGTATTGCCTCCAATGAGGATACGGTCGATCAGGCTGGCGGCCTTGTCATCACCCAGAGCCTGGGTAAGCATGGCGCGGATATAGTCATCGTTGCCCACGCCCAGCCCGGTCTGGCCGCCCACCGCCTCCACGAACTGATTCAGCACGTAGGATACGTCGTCTTTGGAGACGTCCCGCATCTGAGCCATGGCAACGCCAACCCGCTGCACCTCTTTCGGGCCCATATGCTTGAGCACTTCGGCAGCATCCGTCTCGCCCAGAGACATCAGCAGGATCGCAGCCTGCTCTACCCTTGGAATTTTACGCTGAGGCTTCTGGAGCGCCTCATCACCCAACGGCCTGGATTGGTCAGTCATCAACATTCACCCACTGGCGCATCACCTGAGAAACCCGTGCGGGGTCTTCGGCAATCAGGCCTTTAAGAGCATTCAGTTGCCTATCATAGCTGTCTGTAGCGCCCGGCAAAAGCAGGTCGTCCTGAGAAGACATGGCCCGACGCAACGCATCGTTACCGCCAGCATCATCGTAGCTGCCGTAACCACCGGATCCGGAATCATCGCCCCGCTCACGACGTCCACCACCGGACAGGCTTTTCAGCGTCGGACGCAGCAGGCCAAGAACCAGCACCAGAACAACCAGCCCTGCCAATACCTGCTTCATGAGATCCCAGAACCAGGGCTGTTCCCAGAATCCCTGTGTTTCAAATTCAAATGTCTCTTCAGGGGCAAACGCGGTATTCATCACAGTGACACTGTCACCGCGGGCGGCGGAATAGCCCACCGCATCACGCACCAGCATGCTAAGGCGCTGCAATTCCTGCTCAGGCCAGGGCTCATACGTCACCGCGCCAGTATCCGGGCTGACCACCTTCATGTCGTCAACGGCAAGTGCAACGGTTACCCGCCTTACGCGCCCCAGCTCCTGCCGGGTATAGCTGACCGTGCGATCCATTTCGTAATTACGAGTGGATTCCTTGCGCACATTTACCGGCGGTGCAGCCGGCGCTGCGCCATCCCCATCCGCCGCGTTTGCACCAGCCTGCTCCGGCACTGTGGCATTGCCAGGAGGCTGGTTAGATAATGCCCCCGGAATACCCCCTTTAAAGCCGGCGATACGCTGTTCTGTCAGGTCACGCTCACTGCGAACCGCCTGCTGCTCAGGGTTGAACAACTCCTCAGCCTGCTCCACCGACGAGAAATCCAGATCCGCAGAAACTTCGGCCCGATACCGGCCTTCGCCAACAATAGGTGCGATCAAAGAGGAAACACGGCGTGCCAGGCCTTCTTCCAGGCGCGAGGTGTACTCGTACTGATCCTGCATGCGCTCGCCATCGCCACGGCTTTCTTTCCCGGTCAGCAGGTTGCCGTTCTGATCAACAACCGTGACATGGTCCTTGTTCATCATCGGAATGCTGCCTGCGACCAGATTCACAATCGCGGCGATCTGCTCCTGCTCGGGGCGACGGCCTGCAAAGACTTCGAGAAAAACCGAGGCAGTAGGATCACGGGCATCCCGCACAAACACGGAACGCTCGGGAATGGCCAGATGAACCCGTGCACCGCGCACGCCACGCATGCTGCTGATGGTGCGTGCCAGTTCACCCTCAAGGCCACGGCGATAGCTTACGGTTTCCATGAACTGGGATGTGCCCAAGCCGCGGTCCTTGTCCAGAAGCTCGTAGCCCATTGTTTTCTGGTCTGTTACGCCTTCGGCAGCCAGCTTGAGCCGCGCATTGTAGACCTGATCGGAAGGCACCAGCAGAGCACCGGTGCGCGTATCCATTTTGTAATCGATGCCGTTGCTATCGAGAATCGTGGTCACGTCCTGAGGGTTGTACGCCGACAAGTCCCCCACTACGGGCTGGTAATTCGGTTCCTGGGCCCAGAGCACAACCGCAACACCCAACGCAACGCTGGCAGCGAGGCCCACCATCAGGCCAACCTGGCGCAAAAGGTTCAGGCGGTTAAAGCCCAGAAACAGGTCGCTGTTGCTATCGGAGCCCTCGCCACCCTGGGCGGCGGGCATGTTCGAGGTAGTTTCTGCGGGAACGCTGGCCATGTCTGTGCTCCGTTATCAGATCGGCATGTTCATGATGTCTTCGTAAGCCCTGACCACGCGGTTACGCACCTGGGTCAAAGCCTCGAAAGATACAGATGACTTCTGGGCAGCGATCATCACACGGGTGATGTCTACATTGGGATCGCCCATATTGTATGCCGTCTGCAGTTCACCGGCATGTTGCTGAACTTCGTTGACACTGTTGACCGCCTTACCGAGCATATCGCCGAAATTCGATGTCTCCCGGGTCTGGTCAACCTGGCGCGGGCCGTCAATACGGCCACGCACCGATTGGTCCTGTTCAACGCGCTGATTCTGATTCATTTGCGAACGCAGTGAACGGATATCGGACATAACGCTGTTGATGTCGGCACGCTGAACCATGACTTTCTCCTGACACCGCCCCTACAGGGCAGGCTTGCTGGGCTATCTGTATTGACTAAGCCTAAGCAATGGTCAGGCCACAATTATTTTTCTTTTACTTAACAAAACGTTAAGTCTTATTAATGACAACTGGAAATCGTTACTGACAGAGTTTTGACGAAGATGAACTGCTTTGTGCGGATATGGCGAACTGCATGACTGTGCGCACGCAGGAAACTGCCCATAAAAAAAGGCACCTGTGCGGGTGCCGTAATATTGGGATGCTACAAATGAGTGCTACAAAAACAAATGCAAAAAACTTATGCCGAGGCCAACTCTGCATCCAGATCAATCCCCGCTTCACGCATCTGGGCCAGCTTGTACCTCAGAGTTCTCGGGCTTATACCCAAGTGCTCTGCAGCCCGGTTGCGTCGTCCACGCTCATTCCTGAGTGTCTGGATGATTATACGGAACTCCTGCTGACGCAGATCATCACCAAGCGATCCGGCTTCGATCGATTCCGGGGCGGCGTGATCAGCTTCAGAAAACCCGGGAGCTGGAGTTACTGCAACAGGCCGCTCCGGCTGCTGAGCATGCACTTCCTCCAAAGGTGGAAGCGTGGAAACGGGTTGTGCCGGCGCAGGTGCCGAACCATGCCCATCAAACCGCCCGCTTGTGCCAATCTCAAGACACAGATCACCGGAGTGAATCACATTCCCCTGGTGCAAAACCAATGAACGCTGGATGGCGTTGTCCAGCTCCCGCACGTTGCCAGGCCAGCTGTGCTGCATCAGCGCATTGCGGGCATCTGCCGCAAAACTGATGCCGGCCAGCTTCATCTTGCGGCAGTGTTTCTTAAGCAAGGATGTCGCCATCGGCAGTATATCGAGCGGGCGTTCCCGCAGCGGCTGCCAGTGTATCGGGAATACGCTAAGCCGGTAATAAAGGTCTTCCCGAAACCGCCCTTCCCTTACATAGTCCGCCAGATTTCGGTTGGTTGTGGCAACCACACGAACATCCAGGGCGATGGTTTTACGACCACCTACCCGCTCCACTTCCCGTTCCTGCAAAACCCGGAGCAACTTGGACTGAAGCGCCGGATCCATTTCCGAAACCTCATCCAGCAAAATTGTCCCGCCATTCGCCTGCTCAAACTTGCCAGGAGCAGAAGCAACTGCACCAGTAAAGGCTCCTTTCTCATGGCCAAACAAAATCGCTTCGAGCATATTCTCCGGGATAGCCGCGCAGTTAATGGCGACAAATGGCTGATCCGCCCGCGGCGATTGCTGGTGAATATACCGGGCCAGAACTTCTTTGCCGGTACCGCTTTCCCCCGAGATCATCACCGTCGAATCACTGCCAGCCACTTTGGCTGCCAGCTGGAATATCCGCTTGCTGGCCGGGTCTTCCGCCACCGGCTCATCACCGGATTTCTGACGGCTACCGCCCACAACCTTGCTGACGGCGTCAACAAGCACCTTCGGCTCAAACGGTTTCACCAGATAATCCACCGCACCGGATTGCATGGCAGAAACCGCATGGCTGATCTGCCCGTAGGCTGTAATCAGCATCATCGGCAAACCGGGGTAAAGGCGCTGCACTTCACCCAGCAATTCATGACCGGAGAGCCCGGGCATGTTGACGTCGCTGACCACCATATCGACCGGTGCTTCTGCCAGACGCGCGAGCGCTTCATGGGCATTCGAAGCCTCGCGTACACGGAACTTCGCCAGTTCCAGAGTGGTCACCAGCGCTTCGCGCAGGTCACGGTCATCTTCAACAATCAGAATCTGGGCCTTGGCCATGGTTGCCTCCGATCAGCCTTTATTACGCAATAGCGGCAGGCGCAGAGTCGCAACAGCGCCACCCGGCTCCGGCGATTCAATGGAAAACTGCCCCTGATGAGCCTTAACTACCGCTTGCACAACGGCCAGGCCAAGCCCGGTGCCGTGAGATTTTGTGGTGTAAAAAGCCTCAGCCAGCCGGCTTGCTTCCGCCTTGCCAAATCCCGGGCCATTATCCATAACCCGAATCAACAGCTCGCCAGCCTCCGATACAACCTGAACGGCAACAACAGTGGCCCCCGCTTCAAGACTGTTGTTCACAAGATTGGTGCAGGCCCCGACCAGCGCATCCCGGTTACACAGCAGCCGGCACTCCTCAGGCATGTCGCTTTTCAACATCACATCCGAACCGGCAGCGGGCTTGATCCCCTCCAGCGCGGATTCCAGAGCCGAAACCAGCGTTGCGGCAGACAGTTCCTCCGCCAGACGGGTCTCACCCCGGGCAAAAATCAGCATATCCCGCACCTGTTGCTCCAGATGCGTAAGCCGCGACATCAGGCGAGAAGCACAGCGCTGGCGCATCTCCTCATCCAGATCGTCCTGAGTTAAATGGCCGCCATAAAGAATGGCCGCCGACAAAGGCGTACGAATCTGGTGCGCAAGCGAAGCCACCATCTTGCCCATGGCAGAAAGCCGCTGGGCATGAGCGAGCTGCGACTGCAAATGACGGGTTTCAGTCAGATCGGTGAGCAGAATCAACTGCCCCGGCTGGTTATCCATCGTACGAATCTCAATACTCACCCGGCGCCCATCTTTCAGCGACACCTCATGACCATCGTCCCGACGCGGAGAGAAACAACGGCGAATCACACCCACCCAGTGTTCTCCGTCCAGCGGCTCACCCAACAAAGCGATCGCCGCAGGATTGCTCTGAGACACCACACCCTGGCTGTCCAGAACCACCACCCCGGCAGGCAAGGCTTTCAGCAGCGTAGAGAGGCGATCAGCCAACTGCTCCTTTTCCTCCAGCTCCTGCTGACGCTGCAAAGACTCCTGGCTCAGTTCCCCGGATAACTGG
The DNA here is from genome assembly GCA_018066865.1 of Marinobacter sp. Classification (GTDB taxonomy): domain Bacteria; phylum Pseudomonadota; class Gammaproteobacteria; order Pseudomonadales; family Oleiphilaceae; genus Marinobacter. The sequence goes on from JAGPVT010000069.1 coordinate 7,661, forward strand.
TTAACACGAGACTCCAGAGTGCGATAAGAATCGGTAATCTGCCGGGACATCTGGTTGAACATCTCCAGCGCAGAATCCACCGCCTCATCATCCTGCTGCGGAAACAACGCCCTCACCTTATCGTTAGCATCCGCCGCCGCATTAGCCTGCGCCTCATGTTCCGCTGACGGAATGACAAACTGTGCCTGACTCATAACCTGACTCCCGATTAGCCCGTTACACCGGACCACACCCTTCGGATGATTCGTTTGCAAGTCACTAAGCCAGCTCCGTGCCAACTAGGGTTTTTTCATATATATCAATAGGTAAAAAAAGCCAAAGAAAGGCAAACGACAGTTTTACGTCGCCCAAAACGAGAAAAACGCCAAAGGCCACAAACCTTTGACGTCTTATTGCCACAAAAAGAAGAAGGCTGTTACCCAAGCTTCTGAGCGGTTGTGGGGTAGTCCTTTTTAAAAAGTGTCGCTTGTCTGAGCAAAGCGAGTTGTGCGACGCTTTTTAAAAAGGACTACCCCGCGACCGCGCCGCCACCCAGCTTGGTCAATCAGGACTCCTCCGACTCCTCCTCCCGAAGCCCATACTTCCGAACCTTCTCCACAAGCGTAGTCCGCCGAATCCGAAGCTTCTCCGCAGCCCGGGCAACCACCCCACCGGCTTCATCCAAAGCCTGATGAATCAACTGTTTCTCCAGATTCGACAAATAGTCCTTCAGATCAATCCCATTCACCGGCAACAAAGCCGGAGCATCCAGCCCCACCAAACCGGGAATACCAGACGGCATACCCGAATCCTCAACTGGCCGGTTCTCATCAAAATCATCCACATACCGAAACTTCTTCGGCAGTTCCTGCACCCCGATTACCGAGTAAGGGTGCATAATCGCCAGCCGCTCCACCAGATTCGCCAGCTCGCGAACATTACCCGGCCAGTCGTGCCTGCACAGGCTCATGATCGCCGCCGAATTCATCCGTAAAGAACCGCGCTTCTCCTTCTCCATACGAGAAATCAACTCATTGATCAGCAGGGGGATATCCTCAACCCTGTCCCGCAGAGACGGCACCTCAATGGGAAAAACATTCAGCCGGTAATAGAGATCTTCCCGGAAATCACCCGTCTCGATCATATCCTCAAGGTGCTTGTGCGTCGCCGCGATCACACGAACATCGGCAGACATGGTGCGGTTACTTCCGACACGCTCAAATGTACGCTCCTGCAACACACGGAGTATTTTCACCTGCATGTTGAGCGGCATATCGCCAATCTCATCCAGAAACAGGGTCCCCCCTTCTGCCAACTCGAACCGCCCCACCCGAGCGGTAATCGCACCCGTAAACGCACCTTTTTCATGGCCGAAGAGCTCGCTCTCCAGCAGCTCCGCTGGGATGGCGCCACAGTTAACGGGCACAAAGGGCTTGTCGCGGCGTGAAGAATGGTAGTGGAGATTGCGGGCTACAACTTCTTTGCCAGTGCCAGACGGCCCGGTGATCAGAACACTCACATCCTTGTCTGCCACCTGCTCCATCAGCTGGCGAACTTGCTGAACTTTGCGACTGGTCCCCACCAGACTACGGAAAAGCTGCAGGCCACGTTGCTGCCCCCGCTCCTTTGAGCGACGAAACTGGTCAGCGAAAATCTGGGCGCGATAAAGCGAGTCTACAAATTTGGTGTAATTCATAGGCCATTCCATGCGGGCAATAATGCGAGCGGCGTCAGACTCCGCAAGCCCCTTAAGTTCGGGATCACCCACAACCAGCAACGGAACACCTTGAACCGCCCTGCACACCAGCTCAATCGTCTTTATGAGCTCCGAATCCGCACCGTTTACGATCGCAACAGAAATATCCGCCAAGCTCTCTTCATCGCCGGATTCGAGGAGTGCCACTGCATCATCACCTGCAACAACCTGCTCTTCGCCAATAAACTCCAGAATCGTCGCCATGTCCCGGCGCCTCGATTCGTCCTCACTCAGCACCAGAACCTTGTTATTTTTCGACATTCACAAGAATCTCTTTGGGGATTTGTGCGGTATTTAAGACGGTAAAGCCGGAAGAGTCAATTTTATGACGCTATTTAGACCAAGGAGTTGAAATATTCTGATACGCCTTGGCAGCACTGCGGTTACGATTCACGCCTTTCAGCGCCTGCTCCGCTTGTTCTTTGGCTCGAGTGGCACCTTCACCAGCTGCGTCCAAAAACTGACGCAATTCTTCAAGCCGGGTCCGGACCGGCTCCGGCTCAACTTGCCCAGCCTCCAGTGCCACTATCAGAGATTCAGTGCAAGGCTTTACCCGGACATTGAGGTTAACCAGACCGTCCCAGTCCTGATCGGCCAGAGCGCGACCGAGATCGGCCATTAGCTGATCGAAATTTGCCAGACAGGGCTGAAGTTCAGAATGAGAAGTATCTTGAGAGTCGGCTATGACGTTTTCTCCTTGCTCGATGAGGGTAAAAAACGAACGACCCGGATTGAGGCGCCGACGAATGCCGACACCTCACACCAATGCCTGCAATCAGCGGCGCGCAGCCCTTCTCGCAGAGGAAGCTGTAAACTCACTGCCGCGAAATCCGGGGTTAAAATCGTAGGCCGGAAAACCGTTGTCCAGGCCGTCAATGTAGTAGCGCTTCGACTTGAGGTCGTAAGTCATTTCCATGGTAGTCCAGAACACCGGCTCATTGTAATAGCGGATGTTATGGGCCTCGGAAACCCGCCATAAATTCCCGGCGCCGTCATACTCCTCGGACATCAGGATCTGCCAACTGTGTTCATCCACATAGAACACACGACGGTCGTAGATGTGCCTGATGCCAGTGCGGCGGGTCGGGTAAACCGGCATGAAAAAGTCCGGGCCATACTGGCTCAGCATTTCCAACACCTCCAGACAATCCAGAAAACCCAAAATAAGGGGCGCTTTTCCCAAATTCAAACGGCCGTTTCAAGTGAATGTTTGTGTTTTATTGTCACTCAGGAGTTGGACGGAAGAGGTAAAGAAATCTTTGGGCTGAAATGCTATGATGGCAGATTAATTTAATTGGCTGGTTTCAGACCGGAATCCTCGATGAAATCTCCGCAGCAGGGAGTTTTCAGAGACTTCCCCAATGCACGACAGGCACTGTTAATGGCATCACAATGGTACTCGCTGGTCTCACAAAAGCTGTTTCTGGCAAAAACGCTTCTTGAAACACCGGAGCCGCCAGCTGATAGCAGTAACCCGGTTCATGCACCTGTACGAAAACTGCAGAAGGAAGCCGTTACCCAGGGCTCCATAGAGCTCCTGCTGAGGGCAAGACGACTCTTGCTGGTGATGATTGCGCGGTTTTACCAGAAGCGCTCAGAGGAGCCTTCATCTGTTGCAGAACTTGCAAGCCTGATTGGTGAGCAAGCCCCTGAAACTGGCCAGTTAAGAGCTCTTGAGCAAGCAGCGGGAAGCTGGTGGAACTACCTCGACCAGCTCGAAAGCGCACAAAGCAGGCCTCCGGCGGCACGGAAGACGGTTAATGCAGAGAACATCATTGCCGTATCTGCAGAGGCCGGGCCAGACCGCTCTGCCCAGGTGCTTGCGAAAACTCTGAACGCCATGAAAACTTTTGCCGACAACCTGGAAGAGCAACACGGAGAGTGGTGATCACACTGGCCCGTCACTTCCGGTTTTCAACACTAAAAGGTTAATGAAATGTCACCATCGTTTTTCGAGATTGTACAATTAAGCAACGGCGACTACGCCCTGCGGCGTATCGACGATGACAGTGAGCCACTGGTCAAAATTTCGTTTTCAACCGAAGCCCGCGAAATGATGGAAGATCGGGATATGTCAGTCGCCAAGGCGATGATTGCTGCAGGAATAGAAGTCGCTGGAAGCGTTACTCACGATATTGATTGGGACGATGACGAGCTGGACGTTTCAGACGCTCAGCCCGCTTACACTTTGCACTAAAGGCGATACTCAACGCTGCCTGAGCACAACGCCGTGGCTGTTGCCTTCAGCAGCTGCCTTCTGCAAGGAATCAAAAGCTGTCTTACCCAATTTACGTGTCCACATAACCACCGCATGACAGGTACCTGCGCTCAAAGCTCTTTCCGCGAGCTGACGCGCCGGGTACTCTGCGGTGGAGCGCAAAACCAGAAGCTCTCCCGCAACAATACCGTGCATTTTTTGCCACTTGCTCACCAGCGCCTGGGGAGGATCAATCCATGCCAGCCAGCGCTTTTCCTGATTCAGCTGCGTCAGCATCGGTAGCAACAACTGAAAGTTTTCTACCTGACCTTCTGGAAGAATGATTTCCGTAACGTTGCCAGCCGGAGCGGTATCCGCAACATCCGATTTCGGCCGGGCTCGAATGACGGTGCGCTGTTTCCGGGTGGTGTACTCCGGCGCCGGGTTAGGTATACAAGGTGAGCAAGGCAACATACCTTGCTGCCACGCCATGTTCTGATTGAAGCTAAGTTGTTCCATAATTCACCCGTTTTGCAATGCGTCTGTGGTTATACCAGCCTGATCAATGCAGATCAGAGCGCCGGATAACACCTACACCCAACCCTTCAATGAACAGTTCCTGCTCTTTGAGGTCGACTTCTATCGGCGCAAACTCTTCATTTTCGGCCATCAGGTAAACCTTCGAGCCTTCTTTCCGGAAGCGCTTGACCGTCACTTCGTCGCCCACTCGGGCCACGACAACCTGACCGTTACGAACATCCTGGGTGCTGTGAACTGCCAGAAGGTCGCCATCAAGAATGCCGATATCCTTCATGCTCATCCCCCTGACCCGAAGCAGGTAATCAGCTGAAGGCGAAAAGAACTCCGGTTTCAGCGTGCAATGATCCTCAATATGCTCCTGAGCCAGGATCGGACTGCCCGCCGCTACCTGACCAATAACCGGTAGCCCCGGATCTTCAGCAACTTCCGGAAGACGAATACCTCGGCTGGCGCCCGGAACCATTTCGATGGCGCCCTTGCGCGCCAGTGCACGCAGATGTTCCTCAGCAGCGTTTGCCGAGCGGAACCCCAGCTCCGCAGCGATCTCCGCACGCGTGGGTGGGTAGCCGGTTTCATCCACGGATCGGCGAATAATCTCCAGTACCTGAGTCTGTCTTGCTGTCAGCTTCATTATTGCGCTGCTCCGCTTGCTGCATGCAGTGCTTATACATGCTGGGCCCGATATGTGCCGGCGTTTACAGTGTGCCAGCCAGCCTGTTCGTTTATACAGTGTTTTGACTATATACAGTGTTTTATCCAGTGTAAAGTCAGGTGACCCATTTTCTTGCCACCCCTTAACAATGGCGGTCACGCTAGTGTGATAAAGTTGAAGGGTCTAACACTTATCACCAGTGAGCCTTATGAACCAAGCCACCTCCTGCAAGATGCCAGAGATACTCAATACCACTGCCGGTAAAGAGCGCCGTGTGGGCGTGGAAATCGAATTATCAGGGCTGGGCTATGAGCAGCTTGTAAATCTGGCGGCGGAACTGCTTGGCGGAAAGGCAGTACTGGAGTCCCGCTACGTGAGCAAGTTGGAAACGCCCTTGGGAAGCTTCGTTATCGAACTGGATTCAGACCCGGTCAAGGAACTCGCGCTTGAGGATGAACGGCTGCCTCAGTCCATCCGGGAGCTCGGCGGGCATGCCATGGAAGTTATAGATGCGGCAGCTGAACGCATTGTGCCGCTGGAAATTGTCAGCCCACCGATGCGCTTCTCGCAGTTGGAGCATATAGAGGTTCTGGTCGACAGCTTGCGCAAAGCCGGCGCACTGGGTAGCAGAGACGCTATCTATTTCGCATTCGGTTTGCAGCTGAATCCAGAGCTACCCAACCTTGAACCAGCAACCCTCGTTCGCTACTACCAGGCGTTTACAGCACTTTATGACTGGCTTAAAGCCCGACACCAGCTGGATATCAGCAGAAAATTCACAACGTATATTGAACCCTGGAGCACCCGTTACACAGACTTGCTCATGGCCGACGACTACGCACCGGATCAGCACCAGATGATGGTGGATTACCTGGATACCAACCCGACCCGAAATCGCGCTCTCGATCTGTTGCCGCTGTTTGCGCACCTGGACAAGCCACTTCTCGACCAGTATGTGGAAGATCCGCGCATCAAAAGCCGGCCTACACTGCATTATCGGCTGCCGGACTGTGATATCGATAATCCGGAATGGCACTTCTCGAGCGTATGGAATGACTGGGTCGTGGTAGAGCAGCTCGCAACCCATGCGGGCGATCTGGCTGAGCTGCGCGCCTTGTTCCGTGAAAGCCGAAAAATCAGCTTGCGAAACCTGACACACAGCTGGCAGGTAGCTTCAGAAAAATGGCTGAGCAGCAAAGGCTATGTCTGAACAGCACCCTACTGATGACAACTTGCCCGGCCTGACAATTGGCATCAGCGGCCCGGCCCGTAAGCGCGTTGCGCAGCAGCTAATCGGCTTTGGTCTCAGGCTGCAGGGCGCACGGCCCTATTACATCCGGCCCGGCAGCCGCGTGGATGTTTCGCTGTTGGACGGGTTGGTACTTTCGGGGGGCACCCATGTCCATCCCGAACGTTATGGCCAGGAGCCTCAGGTAAGTGCCCGTTATGACCGGGCGCGGGATACGACAGATCAGCTTCTGCTGGAACAGGCGGAGACTGTCGGGATTCCCGTGCTGGGTATCTGCAGAGGCGCACAGTTCATCAATGTGTTTCATGGTGGTTCCCTGTGCCAGAACATCACCCCGCTCAGGGTGAATACCCGGCACCGGCCGCTGCTGTTGCCAATGCAAACCGTTCGCCTTGTGAAAACCAGCCAGCTGGGACAGCTTATGCGGGCTCCAGTCATCGGCGCCAACCGCATACACAGCCAGACCATAAAGCGCCTGGGAAAAAACCTTCAGGTGACTGCGGTAGATAATGACCTGTTCGTCCAGGCCATCGAAAGCACGCGGGGCCAGTGGCTTATGGGCCTGCAATGGCATCCCGAATACTTGCTCTATCACAGTGGCCACCGCCGGATTTTCCGCGAATTCGTTCAGGCAGCCCTGTCATTCAAACTGGCCCGACTGGAGCCTGCATCCCGTCAAACCTGATGTTGAACCCGACTTCCGGGAGGAGACTTGTATGGTCAGAAAGAACCGAAAAACCCACGCCCTGTGGGCATTACCACTGCTGGTACCTGGTTTGGCCATGGCCGGAGAAGTCACTCTCACCGGCGAGGGCAGTGTTCACTATGAGCCGGACAGTGCACGCCTGACGTTCACCGCAAGCGCGGAGCATGAGTTGCCCAGCAAAGCCACCGAGCAGGTGGCATCAATGATGGCGCAATGGCGGGAGGGGATCAGCGAATACAGATCACAACTTCAGGACTACGCAGATGCATCCGTGAATCTGTACAAACGCACACTGCCAATGAAAACCCGGGAGGAGGTGCCGGAAAATCGGGCGGTTGCCTCACAGACTGTCAGCTTTACCATCACAGATCTGGCTCTGTTGAACCCGATTCTGCAGCACGCCCAGGCACTTGGGCTAAACTACAATCTTGGCCCTAATCAGTTTTTCCACTCGCAGGAAACTCGCATGGAGCGAGAAGCGCTGGCATTGGCGCTCGCCGATGCGAAATCCCGTTGCGAATTTGTTGCGCAGCAGATGAACCAAAGCTGCGGCGATGTGGTTACGCTCAACATCAACGGTGGCCACCGCCCCATGCCGATGATGATGTCTGCCGAAGCAAGAAGCGCCGACACCATCTCAAGCGTCGGCGAGCGGGAAATCAGTGCATCGGTGAACGCAACATTTGAACTGGACTGAGCTCAGAAATCCCGGGTGTAGAAGATATCCAGAGAGGCTGCCAGTCCGCTGGCAGCTTCAAGGTAAAAGTACCTGCCCAGATCGTAACGTAGCGCCACCGTGCTGATCGGCTCAAAGATACCCACCCCGTAGCGGATACTGAGGTCCTCGCTCAGGTAACCGCTGGCGACAACCGATGTCTGGTCTCCGCTGCCTTCGGCCTCCAGCGTTAACTCGCGAATTCCAAAATCCTCGCCGATCTGACCGGTCACCTTATTAACCTGGGTCAGCCCCAGCGAGATGGCTGCCCGGCCCATCTGCCCGTCATCAGCCTGCCCTCCCGGTGCCCGACCCAGAATCACATAAGACAGCGCATCTGCCTGTGGCATATCCGGGCTGGAGAACACTTCAGTGGTGGGGGATTGAACCGGACCACTCAGGCGAATACCGGCGACAACCGTGTCCACCTGCCGAACAGCCTCAATATCCAGGTACGGCTGAACCAGGCTGCCAACGAATAGCAGGCGGGCACGGCGCAATTCAAGTTCCTGCCCATAAGCCTCGTATTGACCATTCACCAGCTGCAGGGTGCCCCGGGTATCCATGTCGTTACCGATCCTTAGGGTACCCTCCAGATCGCCCGTCACGCCGAACGCAACAAAACTCACCCGATCCTCGCCTACAACAACCGTGACATCCATATCCAAAGTCCGGATCAGAGGCTCCTCCTGCTTTATTCCAACAATCACCTCATCTTCAGATACGGAAACAGCCTGCGCCGGCAGCCCCTCTATTTTTATATCACCACGAGGCACTTCGATTCGTCCCTCTACACTCAACTCACCTTCACGGAATGCGATGGTCAGATCTGGCGCCACCTCCAGACGGGCGTATGGTTCCAGGCTGAATGGCAGCCTGTCACCGGTAATGCGAATCTCACCGCCTGGTGCATCCTGCCAGTCCACATTGCCCCGAATAAGAGTCTCGCTACGAGCGTTGCTGCTGATCCGGCCACGAATATCCGCGGAATAGCCGTCAAGCTCGACGCTGACAACCACCTCGTCCATGGGGAACGGCAGGCGAGGATCCACTACCCGGCCGTTGATTAACGCAACTTCCCCACGCAATGCCGGCTTCATCAGAGGCCCGGAAATAGTGCCCTCGCCGTTTACCTCTCCGGCCACCTCCTCAAGCCCGGCAAACAAGCCCGCCAGAGCGATATCAAGACCTTCCAGCCTGAACCGACCCTCAATCGGGCGGCCTTCGGCCATCGGGTCCAGTGCCATATCCACCGAGAGTCTGCCAAGCTCCGGGCCGGACAAGCGTACCGCAAGATCCGCCTTGTCAGGATTGAGATCCAATTCCGTAGTCAGTGTCTCGTAACTCAGGCTCTCCCACTCACCGTCCAAAAGCAGCTCAAATCTACCCGCACCGGCATCAAGCGTTATCCGGCCATTGGCGCCTTTATCGGTGGAAGTGAAGTCAATTTCGCCGCTGATGCTTGAGTACCAACGCAGGGTCTCTGGCAAAATCGGAGCCAGAGCAGCGGCAGGAAAACTGTCAATACGGTAGGCGATACTCGGCGTGGGCAGAAGGGCTTGGTCGTCTGCACAAACAGAACTTTGCTGCCAGCGCCAACAGTGGGCCGCAAAACTGAGTTCGCCATTCTCTCTGTACGTTAGCCCGGCGGGAGATTCCAGCACCCAGTTTTGTTCCTGTCCGGGCACATCAATAAGGCCGCGCGTAACTTCACCTTGCCAGCTTGCCCAGGCTTCACCCGCAGATCCCCGAAAAACCAGCTGCATCCCCGCCTCTTCGTGCTGCGCATCAATAGCAATTTCGTGGTCGCCCTGGGTGCCCTGAGCATTGACGTTGAGCGAATCGATATTTTGCCCTGCAACAGTAATACCTTTGCTCTGTAGTTCGCTACTAAGTCGGAATCCCGAATCCAGCCGGGCATCGAGGCTCAGCGACTCCACGACCAGAAGGTCCTGCCAACGCAACCTATCGGCACTCGCCGTCAATTCACCAAGGGGGTCATCGGGTGTTCCTCTCAGCGTGAGCTGCAGGTCAGCCTGTCCGCCCAGTCCCGGCAGGATCTCTTCCGGATCGGGCAACTTGAGATCCAGGGTGGCCTGTAACGCCTTGCCCCATTTACCGCTGCCTTCGAGACGATTGTCTCCGATAACCAACTTCAGTTCAGGGACAACCCAATCACCGGTCAACGTATCAATCCGGCCCGCAATCACCGTAGGACTGGACCGCCACTGGCCCTCCAGGTCCCAGCTGGCCTGCATTGCCGGAACCGGCCCGTCAGTAAGTTCTCCCTCTGAAGTCACCTGGCCACTGAGCTTGGCCTCAAGCACCGGCACCCAGTACCCGGGGTTGAAATCTTCGAGCTCAAGAGCCGCTTGCCAGCTCAGCGGACCGGAGAACCTCACGGCACCCTCACCCGAGAGAGAACCTGCGCCCGTTACCGCTGAAAGCTCTGTCACTTTGGCCTGGCTGGCATCACCATCAATGACCGCAGACAACTCTGCGTTGCCTTGGGGGCCGTCTACTTCGGCAGTCAGGCTGGCGTGATAACGCTCTTCTCGCCAGGACACCTCGCCATCCAGCTTGCGAATCGCAACAGGCGGCGCGTCCATCCCGGGCACAAGCGAATGCCACGGGAACTGTCGCAACTGCAACTCCGCCTCCGCACTAAGGCCATCCCGCCATTGCGTATTACCGGTGACGACCAACGTTTTAGGTGACTCGCCTGCCTTGTCTTTCTCAGCCTGATTCTTGGCGGAGAGCTTCAGCCGGATATCCCGGGCGCCGGTGGTTGTAACCAAGCCCGCAAGTGTTAGCTCAACCGGCCCTTCAGTGCCCGGCAGTGTGGCCTGCCCTTCGGTACTAAATCCGTTTTGCAGGCTGCCCTTGGCCTCCACAAACCAGTTTTTCAGCACCAGAGTTTCCGGTACTGCTTCTGCAGCTTTGAACGTTTTGGAGGTAACCCGCAAGCGTGCCGGCAGGTTCGACGCCAGCGGCTCTACTTTACCTTCCAGCGCGGCGTCAAGATAACCACGGCTCTGGCCCACAAGCGCCAGCTCCCGAACGCTGCCTGAAAGCGCCAGATCCATTGTCCAGGTATCGCCATAGGGCGGCGGCAAAACAGCACTCACCTCGAGATTAACCGGCCAGTCCCGTCGCGTCTCCACGCGGCCAGATGCCACTACGGTATAATCATCAAGCTGATAGTAGGCCCGCTCAAGTTTCCAGTCGGTCCCGGAACCACTCGCGTCAAGCTCAAACCTGTCCCATACCTTGCTACCGTTGAAGGTGAATGTGCCCAACCTTACATCGGTGACTCTCAGCCCCAGTGGTAACTCAACCCCGGGCAGGCTGATATCCCCGACCGGGCCTTGTTCTTCTGCAGACGGCTGTACGTTAACGTCCAACTGTTCCAGATGCAGGGTCTCCAGGCAGAGCTGCAGGTCAAAAAGACAGGACGGCGACCAGTCTATGAGCGGAGCTTCCACCACCACGTCGACACCGTAACCTCGCCACTGAAGGCGATCCGCCTGCCAGGTTCCAAACAGCGAGCCTTGATCGTTGGATACTTCCAGCCCGGGTATCTGATCAATCACCCAAGCCGTTCCTGTCTCGGATCGCAGCGCCAGCAAGATCGCCGAGACCAGAACAACAGGCAAAAGTACGAGTAGCCCGAGAAGCAGCAGCAACCAGAACCGGATACGCCCCGTCATAACTCTGGCCCCATTGAAAAGTGGATCCGCCACTCGCCGCCAAGCTCTGTGTCCAGGCCTTTGGCAATGTCCAGGCGCAAAGGCCCAAGCGGACTTATCCAACGAATACCGACGCCCACACCTGTGGCCAAGGGGTCGAACAGATCGTTAACGGCGTTGCCGTGGTCTATAAACATTGCGGAACGCCATCTGTCAGCAAACTGGTACTGGTATTCGGCACTGCCTACCAACGTGTATCGCCCGCCGACCGGAACACCATTGTCATTCTCCGGCGATAAAGACTGATAGGCATAACCGCGCACACTCTGGTCACCACCAGCAAAGAAACGCAGGGATGGCGGTACGTCTTCAAACCGGTTTGTCCCCACGCCGCCAATCTGAACGCGGGACAGGAAGCGGTGCCTGCCGCCAAGTGTGAACAGCCCCCTGGCAATGGCGTTCACATGCAGAATATCCACACTCGACAACGCCGCCCTGTGGGAACCGCTCACATCAATCTGTAAACGGTAACCCTTGGAGGGATCCAACGGCGAATCAGCGTGTAGTTTGGAATAACCCACACCTGGAAGCAGCAGTGAACTTGTCCCTTTTTCATCATCACCAATATTGTAGCGCTCGCCATCCCAGCGTATTGACAACACCTGCAGCCAGCCACTATCCAGCTGGTGCTGCCACTGCTGCCCAAACGTCAACAGCTCCGATTCAACGTTCTCGATATCTTCGCGCTGATAACCTGCCGTTAACCGGATCGCATCTGTCATGGGTGGATCCAGCGGCAGTTCATACCAGGTACTGATGTTCTGCCTGGGCCCGGAAAGCTCTGTTTCAGCCCCGCGTTTGTGCCCCATCGGGTTGATCCAGTGCTCCCGCCAAGTGCCACGGAAACGCGGCCCGACATCCGTGGAAAACCCGAGGCCAGCGGCTAAAGACCGGGGATCTCTTCGGGTCAGCCCTATTCGCACCGGAATCACACCATTTTCAGCGCTCCCCGGCACAGCGTCTATGTCCACTCCCGAGAAATAACCACTGCCCAGGAGATCGCTGTTCAGCTTTGCAATTTCGTCCGCATGGTAGGGTATGCCCGGTTCAAAGGTTACGAACTCCTGAAGGAGGCGGCTTTCAAACCAGTGCCCTTCTTCAAAGGAGACCTCTCCCAGCCGATAGCGATCACCGCTTTCAAACACCAGAACAATATTAGCGCTCAGCGCTTCCGGATCCACTTCGAGGGTGCGGGTAACAAGGCGACCGTCAAAATACCCGCGGCGCCGTGCCCGGGTCTGAAGTGTGTTCCGGAGGCTGGTGTAGTCACCATGGTTCAGAATATCGCCTTCGGCGGGGTGAACCGGCAGGTTATCTTTGAAGCGCGAGTCAGAGGCAGCAGGGCCACGGATTTCAATGGTTCGGGACTTGACCCGCACCGGATCACCCGGCGTAATTTCAAGAACCAGCTTGGCCGTTTTTTCTGCGTCAGCTTCTTCAACCTTCCAGTCCACGACAGGGCTGTAATAGCCCAGCGCCCGCAGTGCCTTGCTGGCCTGGCTGACAGCAGTCGAGGCATAACGACGAAGATTGTCAGCACTTCGGCCCTTCACCTCGCCAATGAATGCCTCGGCATTTTTTTGGAGCCCCGGAAAATCACCTTTCACACGGACTTCGACTTGCTCGGCCACGCTAGAGGATGACCACAGGAAGAGCAGCAGGCCCAGAAGCCGGATCCGGCCCGATTTCAAAATGTGATCAAATGATTGCATCCGGAGGTTTCAGTGTTGGTCGTGATAAAGGTAGTTGTCGCTTAAGCGTGAGAGTTTAATACCAGCCGGTCAAGTTAATCTGCGCCCCTGACAAGTCGTCGGCCCGGTACAAATGCGCTAACCTGTCGAAAGATCTGCAACCGCTATTACACAACAGAGGACGGGTACCAGCGAATGCTGAAAATTAACCGCGAGAATCTGAAGTCCAGCCACCAGCTTATCTGGTTCATCATCGACTTCCTGATGCTGGGCTTGCTCATTATCAACCTCGCGTTCATTATCTGGGATTCCGCCTATAACTTCATCGCTATCCAGAACCTGCTAAAAGAGAACCTTCCGGCGTTTCAGGCCGCCTACCATCCGATACATGAAAACTTCATCTTGTATGATGCGATGTTCGTAGCGGTCTTCCTATCAGAGTTTTTTGTGCGCTGGGGCTACGCAATCAGGGCCAAAGTGTACGACCGCTGGTATTTTTATCCTTTTATCCACTGGTACGATCTGGTGGGCTCCATCCCTGTAGGAAGCCTGCGATTCCTGAGAATTCTTCGGGTTATTTCCATAGTGTACCGCCTGCACCAGTACAAGATAATCGATGTTACCGATACCGGAATTTTCCGTTTCGTAAACTTCTACTACGAAGCTTTCATGGAAGAACTGTCCGACCGTATCGTGGCCAAGGTACTGAGCGGCGTGCAGCACGAAATAAAACTGGGCTCTCCTCTTTTTGAGAAAATCCAGAACGATATTCTGTACCCGCGACGAGAGATGTTGTCTGAATGGATCTCCCAGCGAGTCGCCCAGGCGGCAAAGGAAGGTTATGTCCCCAACCGTGGTGCACTGAGAAGTTACCTGGAAGACAGGGTTGACCACGCGCTGAAACAGAACGTGGAACTGTCGCGGCTGAAATACCTGCCCGTTGTGGGCTCAACCATTCAGGAGACTCTTGAAGATGCGGTGGGTGATATTGTTGCCAACGTTATCCAACAGATTCTGGAAGACCTGGCCTCTTCTTCAAACCATGCGTTTATCGAAGACATAGTAAACGCCTTTATACGCGGGCCAGGTGAACCGGATACCGATGAAGGGCGAAACGAGGCACTGATTGCCCTGATCATCGAAGTTATTGATGCCATTAAAGGCCAGGTGAGGGTAAAGCGTTGGCGTGAGCAGCTTCCATAGGCCTGCTCCCGCTGGCCCGGAACTAAAAAAACAAAATCACAGAGACATCAAATGGACGAACTGCACTACCAGCCAGCTTATCAGTGGATGGCCATGAGCGAGGTGCGGGAAAAGATGCTGGCCTGGCAGGATTTCAGGTTCCGAACGGATTCTGGAGTAACAAAAAACCCCAGTAATAGCTATTATTCTCATTGCAATCCTTAAACATTCATCTATTATACTATTTAACAGTAGATGGGAGGTGTGCCATGAGATACCAAAGCGTTCTTGGAAACTGCAACGAAACCACCATTGGCGGCATGATCAAACAGTGCCCTGAAACATACACAGTGTTTCAGAGCTACAGCCTCGATGTGAGCACTGATCGCGACAAAACCGTGCAGGAGGCTGCAGCGCAAGCGGGAGTACCAGGAAAAACTCTGTGCAGGCAGCTCTTCGATGTGTGTCTGGAGCACAAACCGCTGGAGGATATGGAAACAGACACGTTACTGGAACTCCTGCACACAGAGTATGACGCCGCTCACCTTGAACAACTGCCTGCATTGCATCGGCTGGCCAGGAAAATCGAGGCCGTGCACAGGGCCAGCCCGGACGTACCCCAGGGAATTACTCGCGCGGTAAAGCAACTCGAGCAAACTCTGACCGATCACATCAAACGGGAAGAAGCCCATGTACTCTCCCGCATGGAGCACGATAAGCCCCCAATGCCGGAAACACCCATTGGTCAGATGAATGAAGAGCACGATGCTATCAAATTGCAACTTCGGGGGCTGAGAGAATTAACCAATCACTACAAAGCCCCGGAAGCCGCCTGTCGTTCCTGGCGCAGGCTGTATGATGAACTGAAAAGCCTGGACTTCAGTATATCGGAGCAGATCTATCTCGAGCGCGATATCCTGTTCCCACGGTTTCAGTTCTGAGGTTCGACTCGCACAAAAACATTTGTATCAATCAGATAGAATCGCTCCCGAATAGCGCTACCAGCCTTGGTCGCGTTATTCGGAAGTTTCCGATTTCACCGTTTAACGGCTTATTCATTTCTTGAAATGTAAGACTTATAAACAATAAGCGAAGCGTTCAGGCTGTCTGCGTAAGCTGCGCCATACTGATTACCGCCAGATTCCGCCTCACGAAGCGCTGCGGTATATTGCCGAAAACCTTGCTGTGCAAACGCCAAGGCAGCGGGTACACCATCCCTACCTGCTACAAAGGCAAGACGTTCGCACTCTCTGGTTTCTGCGTCACTCATAATGCCCCTTGCGCGCGATCCGGTTCATTTCAATGGTTGGTGCAACATAGCCAGCGTGCGCTTTTGTTCCACAATACCAACTCTGACCAAAAAATCATCAAAAACACCGCTGGCTTCACTTGCAGTGGTTTCCCGTATCCGGGTCGGTGATTGCGGCGGCTTGAACCTTCATCCTTGCATACCGGGAATGTATAGGTGCTTAATGAAGACTGGTTCCCGGAACAGCGAGCAATTAACCAATGGATTACCGCACCTACCGCGAAAAACTGCAGAGCCAGTTCCCCGAGCCCGTACTGGCATTCGAGCCGGATGAATACGAGGCACGACTCGCCTCGGTTCGCCTGGGAATGGCTAAAGCCGGGCTTGACCTGTTACTGCTAACCGAAGCTGGAGAGCTGTGCTATCTCACTGGGTACACCACCTTCGAGGTTTCAGTTCAGTGCGTACTTCTTGTGGCGGCCGATCGAACCGTACTGTTCGTGCCGGCCATAGAAATCGGTCCTGCCGTGTATCTGAGCCGCGTGGACGAAGTTATCGGCTACCCATGGCAGGCTCCCGAGGCGGTAGGTAGCGAGCTGGCCGCGCAGGTGCGCCGCACGGCAGGCACCCCGGCGCCAAGGATCGGCTTTAGCCCTTGGGCGGGGTCCTTCCGACCGGGGTTGCTTATGGCTCTCAAGAACGAACTGGACGCAGCCAGGTTTGTCGATTTCGGCACGCTGATTGATCGTGTTCGTCTGGTGAAGTCCCCCGCCGAAATGATCTATTTGGCCGAAAGCGCCGCTATCACCGGTGCCGGCCTGGACGCGGCAGCAACAGT
The DNA here is from genome assembly GCA_018066865.1 of Marinobacter sp. Taxonomy (GTDB): domain Bacteria; phylum Pseudomonadota; class Gammaproteobacteria; order Pseudomonadales; family Oleiphilaceae; genus Marinobacter. The sequence continues at coordinate 24,164 of JAGPVT010000069.1, forward strand.
GATACGAGAGGGCGTGGTCGACCATGAAATCGCCCGTGCCGGTGCCAGTTCCATGCTGGGGGCAGGCAGCGAATTTATGAGCATGCAACCGATTGTGACAACCGGCGCTCGCAGCGGCATCATTCATACCAATCATGCCGGTTATAAAGTTGCACGCGGTGATGTGGTGTTCACCGAATTCGGTGCAGTTCGCCGCCGCTATACCGCGCCGATGATGCGCACCGCCGTAGTCGGTGAGGCTTCGGCCGAAATCCGTGAATTCCATGGGGTGTGTCTTGACGTCCTCGAAGCGGTGATGTCGGCCGCGCGAGCCGGTTCAAGTTTTGCCTCGGCAGCCCGCGCCGGCGAAGCAGCACTGGCGCCAATCGTCGATCGTGCCTTTTTCTCCGGCGTGTTTGGCTATCCGGTTGGCGCGGCATTTCCACCATCCTGGGTCGCCGGTTCGATGTTCATAGCCACCGATAACGAAGCAATGCTGGAGGAAAACATGGTGTTTCATTTGCCGATCTGCCTGCGCAAGCCAGGCGAGTTTGGCGTCGGTTTCAGTGAAACGGTGCGTATCACAGCGGCAGGGGCCGAACGGATTACCGCCAACACACTGTCTCTTGAAGAGATTTTTTTATAATCAGGGGCACATTCAGCCCGCTATGCAGCGGGCTAAATGTAACTGAGGAAGAAAAGCGGCTCGTCAGTCCGCACCGTCCTTCGTGCGGCCCAGGGCGTCAGCTGTATAAACGATAAGCCCCAACTCCGGTCGATAACCATGAATTTCCGTCACGTCCAGCGCCTGCAGGAAATGCAGGATCTCTTCGCTGATAACCTGCCCCGGCACCAACACGGGGAAGCCCGGCGGATAGGGAATTACGAAGCTGGCTGACACAGCATCCCGCCCCTCGGCCATCTGTTTCTGCAGTTCGCCATTGTCGAAACGCAGATACTCGGTATTTTCTTCTTCGTAACTGAGAAAGTAGGCCCGACGAATATCGCCTTCGGGACTTCCCGGGGTAGGCCGGAAAGCGTCGTGGAAGCGACTGAAATCCGGCAGCGGCGGTAGATCCTCGGTCAGCGACTTAACCTTGTGTTCAATGATCTTGCGTTCCGGCCGGCTGCTTTCTTCCCAACGCCGGTCAAAGCTCTTGGCCAGCTTGATCAACACATCCAGCAGGTAGGCGATAGAGCCACGGTTGGTTCCAATGTTGGTCATGAACAGCACGGTGTTGCGGGATGTCTTGTTGATCTGGATCCCGAACTGGTTCATCAGGTATTCGTTTTTGAAGGTGTCACCATCGATACCGGTTTTGCCAATGGCCATGGTAATCCTGCTGGGATCAATCACAAACTCGTCATGGGCCCATGCCTCCTCCATCTTGTTCCAGCCGCTGATGGGGTCGTAGAAGGTATCGACACCGGATTGGCGATACTCCAGCGGAATCATGTCCTTATTTACCAACACCTGGAAGTATTTCTTCAACAGCGGGGTGGTATAAAGCTGCTCGCGCAGAGTCAGCGCCGCCTCAATCTGGGCGTGGACCAGTTCGAAGCCTTCCATTTCCGCCTGCATTCGGCCCACATCCAGGGATGCAACAATCTGGTAATTGGGCGAAGTGGAGGTATGCGTCATGTAGGCTTCGTGGAAAGAGGCCTCCACTTTCTGGCGGTAATCCTGATCATAGACATGGATCATCGACCCTTGACGCAGTGATGTCAGGGTTTTGTGAGTCGAGTGTGTCGCATACGCCCGGACACGCACGGAGTCGGGGGCCGGCATCAGGCGGTTGTCCAGCCAGGTGGCATCATCATCCGGATCGAGCTTGTCAAACTCAGCTTTCCAGGCATCATACTCCGCCTGATAGTCTTCGCTGCGGTAACGGTCCCGCAACGTCCGAGCGGCATGCATGGCGGTACGTGGCCGATAGGTTGGGTTGAAGGTCGCAAAGGCAAACCAGGCTTCATCCCAAAGGAACACCAGGTCGGGTTTGATGGCCAGGCACTCCTCCATCACCCGGCGTACGTTGTAGACCACACCATCGAAGGTGCAGTTGGTCAACAGGAGCATTTTGACCTTGCCAAGCTGCCCGTTGTGCTTGAGATTGAGCAGTGTTTTCTTCATTTCCCGCAATGGCACGGCGCCATACATGGAGTAGTCATTAAGCGGGTAGGAGTCCAGATACGCAACGTGCGCGCCCGCCAAAACCATGCCGTAGTGGTGGGATTTATGACAGTCACGATCAACCAGCACAATATCCCGGGGCTTTACCAGCGCCTGGACAACGATCTTGTTGGCGGTTGAAGTACCGTTGGTTACGAAGAAGCTCTGGCGAGAGCCGAAAGCCCGAGCGGCGTACTCCTGGGCTTTTTTGATGGGGCCATAGGGCTGTAGCAGTGAATCAAGACCCCCGGACGTGGCCGACGTTTCGGCCAGAAAAATATTTATACCGTAGAAGTCGATCATCTGCCCCGCCCAATGGGATCGGGTCACTGATTTACCCCGGGAGATCGGCATGGCATGAAATACGCCGGTAGGCTTGCGGCTGTATTCGCGCAAGGCATCGAAGAACGGCGTACGGTAGCGGTCATCGATCGCTCGCAAGATCGTGTGGTGTTGCTCGATGTAATCCGTTTCGCGGTAGAAAATGCGCTTGAAATGCCGGATATCCGCACTCGCAGTTACTTCCACATCACCGCTGGTCACCAGAAACTGATCAATCTCCGGGCGGATCTCGCCAATCATTGAACCCAGCAGGAGGCTGCGCTCGGCCTCGGTCTTACACTCGAGCTCCTTTTCTGAAAGGCCTTCGAGGTAATTGCGGAGGGTGCTGAGGTTGTACTTCGACTTATAAGGGAATTCGTAGCGGATCATGCAGGCCTGGATATTAGGATTGACCAGGATCGCAATCAGCGCGTCTTCAAAGCTTCGAACGGTAACGGTGTCATAAATGAACTTGTCTTCCGGACGGCGCAAGCTGTGGAAGGCCTCACGAACCACATCCTCCTCCTGCAGCGACATCGCATCGACAATCAGAACCTCGAAATAAGGCTGAGCCGAGCTATTGGAAGCGGGGTGACCTCGGCGCAACTGTGCCAAGGCGTCGAGCGCCTCGAGATCTTCAGAGTCCGAATCGTTCTCACTGAGGTCGACGTGGCGGCGGCGGTAGGACTCACTGATCAGTGTCCGCACCAGGCGCTTGACCACTTTCTCCAATTGAACGAAATCACCCCGGCCCAAAAGAGCCCAAAGATGCACGAAGTCCTCCTTGGACGGGAATGCGTGGTAGTCCTCTATGATTTCCAGGCGGGTGAGCTTGATATCGATGGCCTTGGCCAATGACTTCACTTCCGCCGCATCGTCAATCCTGATAATGCGACCGAGATCTCGCTTCAACGCGTTCCAGGTATCGGCTCGCAGCTGGCTGATCTTGTGATAAAAGCCCAAGGCCGTGTAAGCGGTTTCTGTCTCTCTTATTATTTCGCTCATGGTTTCACCTTCTGTCCCTGAGTTTTCAGACGAGATTTATGACCAACCGCCAATGCTTGGCGGCAAAGCGCAAAAGCGCTCACACATCCCGAAAGGCTATCCCGGGACGCTGGCACGAACGTTGTAACGGATGTCCACGAATGTCTCTTCAAAATGCTCGAAAGACAAGTCAATTGACCTTTCCGGCCAATGGTACTGGGCGACTCCCTCGTTGGGGTGATATACCGCAGTGTAGATGGTTCCGAGGCCGCGCCGATAATCGGTTCGAAACAGGGGCGGCGCTGCAAATGCCGAAATCAGTCGCTCTTTGGTCGTTGCGGGATCGTCTACCAGAATCGACAGCTGTCGTTCGCGGATCAGCGTCTCCGAAGCCAAGGCATGGGCGTACCACTCGATCCGCTTCTGGTGGTTGGTCGCCACCGGAATCCGCTTGATTGATGCCGGACGGTCAGGGCCTATCATGGCGGTAATATAGCGCTTACGCGCATCGGTCACCGTGATGTTGTAAGCCATGTGTGTGGGCACGCGAGCCAGAACGTCTGCCGCTTCCGGCGTCGTGTCACAAAACTCGAGGATGTAGCGCAGAATAATCGGCGCGCCAAACCCGTCACCTACCGCCGTGCGCCCACCGAAGGCCAACGAAACGGACAGCCCGCTTTCGTTAATGCCATCGAGCACACCCACCAGGCAGTCCGACATGGCGATAACCCGGCGACCGTTCCAGCAGGTTGACAGGATCGTACCTTCACAGAGTTCGGGCGGATAATCGTAGTTACGCACCAGCACGTTAGCGTCAGCGTCGGCAAACGCCGCCTGGGAGCACCCGGTTATGTAGGCCGGTGGCCGATAGAGGCTAAGCAACCTCGAAGACAGATCACCACCGCCGGAAAGCTCGCACAGCCGCCGATACGTGGGGATCAGTTCTGGCATATGCCGGGTCAAAGCGTTGTAACAGGCCAGATAACTGGGCCGCTCGCGCTCCGTCTCCGACAAATACCAGCGTTCGTAAGCCGGCCAGTGGAGGTCAAAAAGACGCCGCCATTTTGGCCCTGCTTCCGGCTCATGCACTGTCTCGAAAATCAGCTGTTTCTCTATGACATCCGGCCCAAGGGGGCGGATGGGGGTTTTGCCACCCCTCATCGCGTCGATGTTCACAGTATTTTGAAATTACTGCCACCGATGGCATGATCGACCGCCGCTGCCTCAATAGCCGGGTCCTGCAGAGCCTGGCCGGCAAACTGGCCGCGGATACCGTCGATCCAGGCTTTCGCCCGGGGCGTCAGGTCGAAGTTGTCGTCCATCAGTCGTCCGCGGGTAATCAGTATCCCGAGGTCAGCACCTTCGTAACGGAAATCACCCACACCGCTTATACGCATGAAAAATGCTTCCTGCTCGCTCTCAGCGGCGTGCGGATGATAGTTGTAGTGGTCGTAGCCAATGCTGCCGTCTTCTGACATACGCCAAACGCCTGACTGGGGTGCCTGGGTCAGCAGATCCACCGACTCATCGGTATGCTTGATAACAAGCTGGCTCCAGCTATCTATGCTGTCCGGCTTCGACCAGCGCTCGTTGATGTCATCGATATTTATGTCGAAATCCTGGTCAGAGAACTCCAGCAAATGGAACAGAAACAGAGGAACATCGGAGTGGGCGAACGCGGCTACGTTGGTCAGGGAGCTGGCGCCGGTGACCCGCGGATTGAGCTCACCCAGGTATACTTCATCGGTATCCATGTCGATCAGGAAGTCGAGTTCGAAATAACCGCGGTAACCCTCTTCCCGCAACGCCTCGCCAAACTTGAAGGTATACTCGCGGGCCTTGTCTCGAACCTCCTGGGTGAACGCGCCCGCGAACATTTCATTCCCACACCAGCCACCCTTGTAGGGCGTCAGCGCTTTGAAGCCCACCAACTCAGTCATGAGCGGCCCCACTACGGTGCCGCAACGGGTGCTGCAGGCCTCAATCGCTGAGCCTCTGCAATTGATCCGCTTCATTATTTTCACTTCGGCTTCGGCTTCGATTTCTTCGGCGTACTTATAGTATTCATCTTCATTGGAGACGAAGAACGTGGTGTGGCCCGAGTCACCGAACGCCGACTGGATAACCAGATCTGTACCAAGTTCCTCGCTGACTTCCTGCAAATGCGCGTAACTGTTCACCTTGGCCAGGACATTCGGCACGCTTGGCACGCCAACTTTGTTGCCAATCCGAACTGTCTCGATCTTGTTATCCATACGCGAGCGCAATTCCGCCGGCGGGAAGGCGATACGCAGACCAATTTGCTCGCAGATTTCTTCGGTATGCTCGTTGAACATCAGGAAGGTGGCTGTGCCCTTGCCGCCTCGGGACTGCAGGTAATCGATAACCTCCTTATGCTCAAGAAGGTAGTTGTTAATATCCTCGATGCTTTCGAAATCCCGGGGGAATTTCATTTTGGGCACGAAGATATTCTTCTGCCGGCCGTCAAAGCAGTCAATATAAGTAATGTGCCGGAAGTTACCGACCCAATCACCGATGCCCAACAGGTTGAAGTTAGTTGCCGAGATAAAGTAAACCGGGTCTTTGTTGTTATGGAAATAACGACGGATATCAGAAATGTTTGTTATCTTGTTCATTTCTTTCTCTCCTGTAGAGGGGCGTTCCTGCACATTTTCAACGACCTGCACAGGAACTTCCTGTGCAGGTCTCTGATCCTCGCTCGGCATCAGCCAGTGTGCAACCATTTTGCGCAATCGGTTTAACAGATATCGGGTCATTGGATTCTCCGCTACTGCAACGCCAGGGTTACGCCTTGGTGTTTTGGGTTATGGCTGCTGCCGGCTACAACAATTATCAGACCTCATGACGAACTGGCTTGGCCAACGGCCCCAATGCGTCAAGGAATGGGCTGGATCCGTTTTCACTGCTGTAGAGGGAAAACTCCACGCTGCGATCCCGGAAACTTTTCAGCGGCTGGCCAAGGCCGTGAAGGCCACGCTCACGCTCACGGCGAACACGATTGAAATCCACCTCCACCGGCACGATCTCCTCGCCAACACCGCACTGGTGAATCACATCGCCCGAGGGGCCCACCACAATCGAACGTCCGTTACCCATCGCGCCAGTGCCATTGAAATCAAAGAAATAGCATTGGTTGATGGCCGCGTTAGTGCGCGCTATCGACAGCTCGATATCACGGTCGACGGTGTCGGTCATTGTGGGGTGCAGAATGACTTCTGCGCCCATCGATGCAAGTGTTCTGGTTGTCTCGGGGAACCACATGTCGTAGCAGATTGAAACCCCGAACCGGCCAACTGCCGGCACGTCAAACACGCCAAACTCGCTGCCGCCTTCAACGCCTTGTTCGTAGGGCCTGAACGGGAACATCTTGCGATAACGACACACCACCTCGCCCTGAGGGTTTATAACCGACAATGTGTTGTAGATCCTGTCGCCGTCACGCTCGAACATGGATCCCGGTATCAGCCAGATGCGGTGCAACAATGCCAGTTCGCAAAACATGCTTTCCATCGGGCTGGGGAACGGTTGGGCATGTTCGGTGGAGGCGCCGTTGGCTACCAATTCACTGAACATCACCATCTGAACCTGGGGAAAGCGAGTCATCAGAATATTGATGCGCTGACGCATGGCTTCAGTATTGTCGCCATGATGCAGGGCGTGCATCTGCACCCCGGCTATTGTGAAATAAGACATCACATTCCTCTATATTAGTGATCCCACGAACCCAAGCTTCGAGCTCGGAGCCACATGTGGTTGGATTAATTCAATGGACTGGATGAATATTTCGTAACGGTTTAGTTATCGAATCCGTGGCTATTGCAAGCTTATGTCAAATCCACGAGCCTGTCGAAAGTCAATTTGAATCATTACAACAACACATTTGCCAAGGATACGCCGTCAGATTGAGGCGGAGCCACAACTGATCGCTATCTGATGATAAATTGAGGTTGCCATGAAACCCAGATTCAGTCTGGTAGGCCGTTACACTTTTCTCTCCCTGACACTGATGGTTGGTTCGGTTGCAGTGCTCAGCGCGCTTTACGCCGCAGTCTCGGACTTGCTGACTGAACGTCTTGCCGGAGAGCGCCTTGAGGCCCAGGTCGCCGGCAACGTCAATCGTCTGACCAATTTTATCGAGAATCGGATCTACCAGCTTGAAACCTTGTCCACACACCCCTCTACTCCCCTATACCTTTCCTACAACGATGCGGTGCCCGAGGGTGTCAAAGAGCTGGTAAGGGTGGAGGCGGATTCACCGGATCTCTACGGCGTTCTGTTTTTCGACGGCAATGAGGAGTTGGCCGATGTCATTCCGGGTCAGGCCGCTTCCGGCAGCCCCTATTGGAACCGTGAGAACTGGTCACTGAAGGGGCTGCCCACCGTCACTTTTGGCAGCAGTGAAATCATCGGCCCTCACCTGCCCGACGGTAATGGCCCCGCCTGGTTGTTAATCCGTCAACCGTTGCGAAACAGTGCGGATCTTGCCATTGAGGGCTCCATTGGCCTGCATGTGCGGTTAGCATCTCTCACCGAACTGATGCGCACAGAAAACCCGGCAGGCGTTCTGAAATCCTTTTTGCGCACCCCCTCAGGCGACCTGTTCAATGCCACAGGCAACTTGCAAACACCCGCACCGGAGGCCCTGCGTACCGGGCCGGAAGTGATGCCCGGCTGGCGTATTGATTACGTGGTGTCCACGAGTGACATCCTGAGTCCGTTGCGAGACGCCCAGCTCGGACTCTATGCTTTAGCCAGCGTAATGGTCCTCGGCACGGTCGCCTTATTCTGGGCACTGGCGAGGAGTCTGCGCCGGCGGGTTGCCCGGCTGACCCAAGGCGCAGAGGCCTTTGCCTCCGGTGATCTGAAATTTCGTCTGCAGGCACCCAAGAATGACAAGGACGAGATCGATGTGCTGGCGCACGCTTTCAACGCCATGGCAGACCGTCTGCAAGAGATGATCCAGCGTACGGTTCAGGCGGAAAAACTGGCAGTGCTGGGGGAGTTTGCCACAGGGGTCGCCCATGAAGTGCGCAACCCGCTGGCCACCATCAAGCTGACGGTTCAGGCACTGGAGAAAGGCGAAGCCGATGACCAGCGGCGGGATCTGCTGATCTCCATGGAGGATGAAATCGATCGGCTCAACCGCGTGGTCGGTAACTTGCTCGATTACGCCCGCCCGGTCGCCGGGGCACCTCAGCACGTCGATATCAGACGAGTATTTCGCCATGCATCTATACTCACTTCCGGGCTGGCAGACACCCACCAAGTGACGGTAAGCACCAGCGGCGATCCACAACAGTCCGTTTACGCCAGCCCCGACCAGGTCATTCAGTGCCTGGTAAATCTGGTAGCCAATGCTATTCAGGCCTGCGAACCCGGGGGCGTCGTTCAACTACGGGCATTCCGCAACGGGAATCGGGTCACCGTAGATATCACTGACAATGGTTGCGGCATGC
>JAGPVT010000073.1 GCA_018066865.1 Marinobacter sp.
TACCAGCGCCTTATCGTACCGGTAGCTCACATTCTCAAGACGAAAACAGCTCATCAGGACTCCGGTTGTAATATTTTGGGCGGGCTCATCAACGGGTGTGAATCACTGACACCCGCAGCCTTGACCACAGGAAAGGCTTCCTGAACCCAGCGCAGCGTATCCACCGCCGGGCTGAACATCAGGATTTTGGCTTCTGGATAGGTCCATAACAGGCGATCAACATTGTCATTAGGTTCGTAGGGCACATCGCCGACACCATCCTGATTGCGATCCCAACCCAGATAATCACTCCAGAAGTTGCCTTCGCCGTCCTTAGACCACTCCTGGGTGCGTATAGCGACATACTTCACCTGGCGCTGATTATTGATAAACGCATTGTGGAAGACCTCATTGTCTTCCGAGCCGGCGGTCAAATGAATGCCCACACCGCTGTCCCGGAACACATTGCTTTCAAAGGTATTGTACAAAGAGTTATAGATAAACACGGCCTTGCCTTCCGCGCCGGAAACCGACACCCCGGCAGTCTGCCCTTGCGACACCCCTGAAACCACATTGCCCCGCAGGACCGACTGGGTAATGAAATTCATCAGAATGCCGTAATTCTCATCGTTCTCCGACCGGTTGTTGATCACCGTAAGCCGTTTGCTCTGCATCAACGCATAGCCCGTGCGCGTGCCCCGGGTCACATTGCCTTCCAGAAGGTTATCCATGGAATACATATAGTGAATGCCGTAACGCAGATCCGTCATGGTGTTATTGCGGATCTCATTCCCGTTAGCCGTCTCAATATAAATAGCATCCCGCGTCTCACGGATGTCATTCCCCTCGATCAACGCCCCGGTCGTGTTGAACAGGTGAATACCATTACCACGATCATTCGGGCGAACGGTCGCATCGCCGCGAATGGTATTGTTCAGAACCGTCACATCCGGTGTCGCATCCAGCCAGACACCGAACGCTGTACCTTGCAAATCGTTGTTCTCAACCGTCGCATTATCCGACTCTCGGCTAATGAAAATTCCCGCATTCATCTCATTCAGATCTGTACCCCAGTTCCGGATACGGCATCCGGTGAGCGTTACACCCTCTGCCAGAATCTCCACCGCATTTCCCGTGCCTCCACCATCAATGAGCGTTTCCGGACGGCATGCAACAGTTACCCCCGGCACCCGAATGACCAACGGCGAAAGGTTTTCAGAGGGAAGCTCAAAGGTAGCGCCCGGCTCAAGATCGTCCAGTTGCTGCTGAATATCAGCCTGCGCGGTCAGCGATAGCAAAGCGACTGTCAGGGCCGCCCCTAAACGCAAAATGTGGTGCATTAACAGTTACTCAAGTAAGTTCAAGGCTTGCTATAAATTCTGGCAAAGCAAGGGAAGAGGGCCTTTCAAAACTGTGCGGAGCCATGGATGGCGGAGCCAAGCCTACACGGACGTATTCACAGCGTGTTTTGAAAGGCCCTCTTCCCTTGATTTGCTTCTCCGAAGTATGACTAAAAAAACCGGAGCCCAACGAAGGGCTCCGGCTATACCTACTAAATCAGGCCTTCTCGACCAGCATCCGACCCGTCATCTCCATGTGCAGAGCGTGACAGAACCAGTTGCAGTAATACCAGTGAACGCCCGGCTTATCCGCAATAAACGTTACCGAAGACGTCTGCTGAGGGCTGATCTCCATGCTCACACCATGGTTTACCATAGAGAAACCGTGAGTCACATCCTCAATGGTATCCTGGTTGGTGACATATACAGTCACCTCATCGCCCTGCTTCACCGTGAACTCCGTCAAGCCGTACATAGGTGCAACCGACGTCATGTAAACGCGAACCTTGTTGCCGTCACGAATTACCTTGTTGTCGGATTCCAGAGTAATGCCGTCCTTCTCAGCCTGAGCACGGGCACTGGCGAAGTATGGATCGTCGCGAGTGTAGACCTTCTTGGTCTTGATCTGATCACGGCGCACCATAATGCAGTCGTGCGGCTCGGCAAATGCAGGGCCATCATGAACCAGCTTCATCTCTTCGCCGGAAATATCGATCAACTGATCGTTCTCCGGATGCAGCGGGCCAACCGGCAGGAAGCGGTCTTTCGAGAACTTGGACAGCACAACCAGCCACTTGCCATCGGCATCACGGGATTCGGTCAACGACGCGTGGTTGTGGCCCGGCTGATAATGCACATCCAGCTTCTGACGCAGGTAGTTAACCTTTTCACCGTTGTAGTGCTTGATGGCGTCCGCAATGTTCCACTTGGCTACCTGGCTGTCGATAAACAGCGTGGTGTAGGCGTTGCCACGGCCATCGTAGGTGGTGTGCAGAGGCCCAAGGCCCAGCTCGGGCTCAGCAACAATCACATCACGCAGCTCGATTTTGTCATCAAACACATCGTCCAGCTTATCAATGGCAATCACGGAACAGGTGGGCGACAGCTTGCCGGCCGCAATAAAATACTTGCCATCCGGTGAGGTGTTCACACCGTGCGGGTTCTTCGGCACCGGAATGTAACGGGTGAGCCTGGATTTTCCACGGCCATCCACTACGGGGACTTTGGAGTCACCGATAGTTTTGAAGTCACCATTTTTCACGGCTTCTTCAATGCGTTCAACATTGAATACTACCACCCAGTCGCGGTCGTTCCGCATGGTGCCCGCCAGATCCGCTGCTTTCTCGGAGTTGTAACAGCTAGCGGCAGCGTACTTACCGGTGTAATCAGCGTCGGTGTTATCCAGGTTACCGTCTACAATCACTTGCCAGGCAACTTCCATGGTTTCCGCATCCACTGCGTTGAACATGGTGTAGCTGTTTTCCATGGAAAAGTCGCTACCGTCATTCGGATGAGGAATCACATATTCGCCATTACAGAACACGTACTTGGTGTGAGGTACTTTCTGCAGGCGCAGACCGTGAATGGCCTGTACGTTCGGAATATGAGTGATTTTGTCACACTTCATGATATCCAGACGGATACGCGCCACACGAGTGTTGGCTTTGTCGTTAATGAACAGGTACTTGCCGTCATAACGACCATCGGTCATGGAAATATGTGGGTGGTGACAGTCGCCGTTCAGGAATTTGTTGTCATGACCGAGAACGTCTTTACTCTCGTTGGTAATACCCCAGCCCGTGGCTGAATCAACGTTGAAGACCGGAATCCGCATCAGCTCACGCATGGACGGAATGCCAAGAACGCGCACCTCACCCTGGTGACCGCCGCTCCAGAAACCGTAGTATTCGTCCAGCTCACCTGGCTCCACGTAAATCTTGTTCTGGGCTTCCTTCGCGGCAGCGGCAAAGGATTCACGAGTCATTACGGCACTGCCGAGGCCCGTAGCACCAACTGCACCAGCCAGAGCCGTGGCGCCCAGGAACCGGCGACGGCTCAAGCCACTTTCACCGTTTTCCGGCATGTCCTTTTCGAACTCATTTGTCTTTTTCATAATGTCCAACTCCGTTAATGGTAATGGCGGTTCTATTTCTCATTTTTTTTGGTTTTGCACTGCTAGGTCACCTGAACCACCGGAATCTCCTCCGGATGGCCCGGTGCGTTGTGACCACGACGCTTACCGCGGCGCTTGACGATCAGCGGCGGGCATTTATTGTCATCGAAATAGGTCATCTGACAATCCAGGCAATAATGGCATTCCTGATAATTGATGGTGCCGTCAGGATGGATGGCCTGCACTTCGCACTCTTTGTCGCAAAGGCGGCAAGGGTTACCACATTCCTTGCGGCGCTTCAGCCAGTCAAAGACACGGAGCTTGGTGGGCAATGCCAGTGCGGCCCCGAGTGGGCACATATAGCGACAGAACACTTTGCGGGTAAAAATATTCACAACAAGCAGCGCAACTGCGTAAGTTACGAAGGGCCAACTGCGATCAAAATGCAGGGTAATGGCTGTTTTGAAAGGCTCGATTTCTGCCATTTTTTCCGCCGTTGCCAGGGAGTCCAGCGACACCCCGAACAATACCAGCAGGATAATGTACTTCACTGCCCACAAACGCTCGTGAATAGGCCAGGGCACTGTGTATTGTGGCACCTTGAACTTGCGCGCAATCTCATTGATCAGTTCCTGCAGGGCGCCGAACGGGCACAGCCAACCGCAGTAAACGGCACGACCCCACAGCAGAACGATGCCGGCTACGGCGGCCCAGAGCACAAAGATGATCGGGTCAATCAGGAAGGTTTCCCAGGTAAAGCCGCTCACCAGGCTGTGTACAAAAGCAAGAACGTTAACGATGGACAGCTGACCCAACGCGTACCAGCCGATGAAGAAGAGCGTGTAGGTAAGAAACCCGTGACGAATCCAGCGAGTGATCTTGGGTTTGCTCACCAGCCAGTCCTGGAAGAACAGAATCAGTAACAACGCAAAGATACCGATCCCCAGTACGGTCACCTGAAACTGGCGCTGATACCAAACCTGGACCCACAGCGGCTGCTCTTCAAGCCATTCTTCTTCAGTAAGTACCGGCTCTGCGCGGGTGTAATATTGCTCCGGCAACTGGTACTCCAACGGGAATACCTGAAACTCGCTGTCCAGAGGGCCTGTCTGGCGCTTTACGGTAAGCTCCAGAGTCCAGGGCGTGCCCGGGTCAAAGTTATGCTGTTGCCGAACGATGAAAATCGCCATTTCCGTGAAATCAGGCATACCCTCGGCGTAAACATCGCTAAGGCGGTAAAAGTCGAGATCGCGAAAATTGAAGGTATCGCCGTACTGACGAATCTGGAGGCGGTCGAAAATACCGCCTCGCACGTAGCCCGAGCCCTTAAAGGAATACTCACCGCTGCCCATAACCGCTATGGCCTGCTCCCCTTCCTTGAGTTCAGAGGTGAGCCATTCGTACTGACTTTCACCGAGCAGATTCTGGCCAATAGTGGGTGTATTCAGGTAAGCCGTGTACAGGTCAATCAGCGGCTCAGCACGCGCATCAGGCGCGGCCGTTTCTATGCCTTCCGCCTCTGTGCCCTTGAAGGAATCATCAACCTGGCCTTTGGTGAGCAACAAGCGGCGAATGGAACCATCACCGGTTAACGCCTCCCAGGAACGAGGCTGAAAATCGTCTTTGATCACTTCTGCCGTTGGCGGGCGCTTGGTACCATTGCCCTCCACCAACCCCAGCTCAACACCCACCCGATGAGCCGTACGCATGATGACTTCGTTAACTACCATCACGGTTACGGTAGCCCCGGAGAGCCCATCAACGGCTACCTTACGCTCGGTGGAGGTTCCGCCCACCGTTACACGCTGATCGGCCTTGAGGCCAGCATACTGATCGGTAAATGCGTGCAGTTTGCTTTCGGGAATGCCCACCAGAAGTATGGGCTCATCGTGGTGAATCACTTTGGTAAAACGGATAGTGCCTTCGGTATCCAGCACCACCATGGCATTCAGTGGCTTGCCGGAATAGGCTGGTGTCTGCACGAAGTCAAGGGACTGGTAGGCATAACCTGCCAGCTCGTCACCGGCATACAGCTCCTGTATGGCGCGGTTGCTTTCCCGTGGTTCGAACCGGGTAACTTCCGGGAAGGCTTTCTGGATAACCTGGCGCCCGGCAACCGGTTCATACGCATTGATCGGCTCGGCGTGAACCTGTGGCACAAGGGTCAGCAGAAACGCGAAGAAACAAAACACTGTGCGGAAAAAAACGTTCAAAACAAACCCTCGACAGAGACAGCGAATCACCTAAGCCTGAGTTAAATAGCCTAGGCGATTGGGAAACAAAACAAATACCTCTATATGGATATATCTTCCCGTGAAAACCAAATGGCTTGGATCAGCCGAGGCTGATGACATTTCCGCTCTTATCCAGAGGCAGGTAGTTGCTGACATGCCCCAGACGAATCGACTCCACCATCATGGTCATTGGCTGCTGCGCTTCATCTGAAGACGGCGGGGTGCCAGCCCTGCCGGACATGGCAGCGACAAACACAACATCCCATGACTGACCGGTACTGCGGGATTCTTCAACCAGTGATGAGAACTCCGAGGCTTCGGCCGGGGTCTTGTCGACACAGATAACCGGGGTAAGCGCACCGCCCTCGCCCTGTTCAAATGCGACTCTTTCCTCTGCAGAGGCGTCATCCGGAAGCTCGGCCCGACAGAACACAAACAGCAAACGTTGAGGCTCCTGTTCGGTTTGGGTCGCTTTGATAAGATCACTGTAACTGCCAATCATGAATACAATATCCTTTCTGAAAACGGCTTTCTGCTGAAGAAAGACTACTGGCTGATTTCGATCAATCGCTTGGGATCGGAGATGAACAACTTGCTTCGGTTGACGCGCACCAGCCCATTGGCTTTAAGATCGGCAAGAATCCGGGAAAAGGTTTCCGGCTGCATCGCAAGCCGGGACGCGACCAGACATTTCGGCAAAGGCAGCTCTACTTCTCCGCCCTCTGCGGCGCCGTTCGGCAGCAGATCAATCAGGTAACGAATCAACCGGTCGCGGGCATTCTGAACAGTCATGATTTCAAGGTCATGGAATCTGGAAACAGCGCGCTGGGCATAATGCCGGAGTGCTGCAGGAGCGTACTCCGGGTTTTTGTTCAGCATATCCTGATACGCTTTTACCGGAATCATCAGAACTTCACTGGATTTGAGGGCTTCGGCGTAGCAGGCATAACGAGCCGGATCTGCGTAGATCATGACCTCGGCAAAACAGTCACCCGGAGCGATACTGTCGAGCGTACGATCAATGCCAGACGAATCCAGTCGGTATAGCCGCAAGCGGCCAGACATGACAAAAAAGAAGTGATGGGCCGGCATATCCTGCCGGTAGAGCAGTTGATGATGCCCAAGACGAAGACGGCGAGACTGCAGAATAAGGTTCTGGAGGTCTGAATCACTGAGCGTGTTAAACAGAGCGTGATTGCGCAGCGGCTCCAGCCCGCTTTCATCGCCCATCAGCTTGTTGGTAGCCACCAGAACAGGCTTGGTGTAGCGGGTTTCCGTAGATTGCATCGCCACCATCGTTTTATCCTCTTTCATATCATGCATTCAGAATAATGTTTTATGATAATAAGAGGATACTCCCGGAAAATCGCTCCCTCCATGGGGGTAGAACAGCGTTTAACTCTAACAAATTGACCTAAATCAATAGTTTTCATTGCTATCAATACCCCGACTGACACGCACAAATCAGCGCAAAACCACTCACTGCATTAACGGCGAGTCCGGTATCTCAAGATCCACACCTTTGACGCCCGTCTCAGCTGCCAGTACCTGCAGGTACTGACGGAATGCGCGGCGTGTAACGCTTTCACTCAGATATTGACGTATTTGTGGTTTCACGTGCTCATACGGCAACTGTTCGCCGTCAATACGCTGATCTACGCGCACTATGTGCCAGCCATACCTGCTTTCGATCAATTCCGGGTTAAGACCCTCTCTAAGCGTCAGAACCGGCCGCTCAAACTCTTCAACGGTCTGTCCCTTGCTGATTTGGCCGAGACTGCCGCCTTGATGGCGGGACTCACAGACAGAATATTGCTTGGCCAGCGGCGCAAACTGAGCGCGACCTTCCAGCAGGGAAGACAATAATTGCCTTCCGACTTCTTCCTGGCGCATGCGTTCCTGCACGTCGTCTGGCGCAGCAGCCAGCAATATATGGCTTACAGCCATCAGCGTCTGGCTCCGGAAACGACCGGGGTTGGATGCGTGGAAGCGCTCGCAATCTTCATCGCTCGGTTGCGGTACATCCAGCTCCTGCTCGAGCACGTACGCGATGGCGGCCTCTTCATCCAGATTTTCAGGCAACTTCAGGGCTTGCGCCTGTTGCAGCAGAAGTTCGCGGATAACCAGGCTCTTGGCGGCTTGATGCCATGCTTCAGCAACCTCTTCAGCGGGATGGTGCTGCATTTCCCGTGCTATATCCTCTTCGGATATCAGGGTTTCACCCACATACACTGGCGGAAACTGGTTTCTGGGCTTTTCGGCTTCACCGGTGGGGATCAGTTGCATGGTAAGTCTCCGTATATGTGTTCAGTGCTGCCCCCTCTCCCCCGGCCCCTCTCCCGCGAGGGGAGAGGGGAGCTACACATCCCATGCCTGCGGAATTATACCCAAGCCAGAGAGCAGTGCAGTGAAAGCCCCTCTCCCCCGGAGGGAGAGGGGTTGGGGAGAGGGGGCGTTTTTATTTACTACGCCCGCTTGCGCACCACCTGGTACTTCCGTCCGAAATACTCCAGCGGCACACTCAGCATGTGCACCAATCGAGTGAACGGGAAGAGCACAAAGATCGTCAGGCCCAGG
The DNA here is from genome assembly GCA_018066865.1 of Marinobacter sp. GTDB lineage: Bacteria > Pseudomonadota > Gammaproteobacteria > Pseudomonadales > Oleiphilaceae > Marinobacter. The sequence continues at coordinate 8,244 of JAGPVT010000073.1, forward strand.
AACATATGGAGCTTGTAGATCCAGTGTACGCCTACCATATACTCGGCTGCTCCGCCCTGGAAGGTGAAGATGCTTTGCGCCCAGCTGGCAAGCTGCATCATGGTGCCACCGTCAAGGTGACCCAGTGTCGGCAGAATGGTCAGCAGCCCCAGTACCACCTGAACCACCAGAACGACGATGATCATGTTATCGGCAAAGGTGCTGCTGGCTTTGATCCGCGGATCGGTCAGGCGGCGAACCGCCAACATGGTGCCACCAATCAGGGTCATTACGCCGGCAATGCCGCCGACCACAATTGCCATCACCTGTTTGGTGCCTGCACTCATGAAGGGTTCGTACATAAAGTGCGGCGTCAGCAGACCAACCAGGTGGCCAAAGAAAATCACCAGTATGCCCACATGAAACAGCACGCTGGCCATTACCATGTTTTTCTTGCGCAGCATCTGGCTCGAGTGCGCCTTCCAGGTGAACTGCCCGTGGTCGTATCGCGCCCAGGTGCCAACAACCAGCACCACCAGGGCGATGTAAGGATAAATCCCGAAAATCAGTGTGTTCAGATAAGACATCATCTTGGTCTCCTCTTGCGCCGTCAGGCGTCTCTCGCGGCGGCACGCGCCTGAGCGGGCGTTACATCCGTCATCAGATGATCACTGAGGTGAATAGTCTGGGTCTGCTCCATCTCGCGGCGGCGCTGGCCAACAACGCCACCGGTGTTGCAGGAACTGCCCTGATCATCCACAAACTTCACCATCTCTTCTTCCCAGACCTTGTCCAGCGCCTCTGGCGTATCATCGCGCTCTTCCGAGGCTACGATCTGGGCCAGTTCCTGGCGATCCGTCTTCCTGCCAGACAACTCCAGCAGGGAGTCCATCGCTACATGGTAAAAGCTCTCGCGCTGGTACAACCGCTCACCCAACAAGCCAAGAATGTGGTGAATGTCTTCCAGCCAGTTCCTGATTTCTTCCCAGGGCCGCGTAGACAAATACTCCAGAAACAGCGGGAGGTAATCCGGCAGCTCCTTGGCGTCGATTTCCAAACCGTTGGCGCGATACTGCTCCATCAGATCAACCATCGCCTGGCCACGATCACGGGATTCACCGTGCACGTGCTCGAATAACAGCAGTGATGTAGCGCGTCCCTTGTCGAAGGTACCTGTGTAGGTCTCTTCAAGATCCAAAAGCTCACCGTCGCACAGTCGCTCGATACACTGGAGCAGTTGCTCCTTGTTTTTCCGTGGCAGCCGGCTGTCCTCAAGGACAACCGCAACCATGGCGTCTTTGGAGGCCTGAAGCTCCGCGGACGGATACTCCAGGATCCGTGCCAGTACTTTTAAAAGTTTCATAGTGGCCTCTTTATTCCTGCAGCTGTTTCGGGTCGATCTGCTTTACCGTGGTCAGCTTCTGCACCATGGTGGAGGTGTTTTTACGACCACCAAACATGCTGAATTCGCTGTCACCACCGCTGCAACCGTCGCCGAAGCTGAAGCCGCAACCACCGCGTTCACCATGGGCATCCGGGAAGGCCTCCTTCGCCAGCTCACGATGGCTGGTAGGAATCACGAAGCGATCCTCGTAATTGGCTATGGCCAGATAGCGGTACATTTCATCGGCCTGGGCCTTGGTCAAACCGGCTTCTTCCAGTGCCCGCAGGTCTTCAACGCCGTCTACGGTTTCTGCACGCTTGTATAGACGCATGGCCATAATACGTTTGAGCGCACGCACGATCGGCTTCTCGTCCCCTGCAGTGAGCAGATTCGCCAGATATTTCACCGGAATGCGCAGGCTTTCGATCTTCGGCAGCACGCCGTCGAACTCAACCTTGCCGGATTCCGCCGCCGACTGAATCGGGCTCAAAGGCGGCACGTACCACACCATGGGCAGCGTACGGTATTCCGGGTGCAGAGGCAGGGCCAGCTTCCAGTCCACCGCCATCTTGTACACCGGGCTCCGCTGCGCAGCCTCGATAACGTTCATCGGCACGCCATCTTTCGTTGCCTGCTCGATGACCTTCGGGTCGTTCGGGTCGAGGAAGATCTCAAGCTGCTTCTCGTACAGCTCATGCTCACCCGGAGTGCTGGCGACTTCTTCGATGCGGTCGGCATCGTAAAGCAGCACGCCCAGGTAACGGATACGGCCTACGCAAGTCTCAGAGCAGACGGTCGGCATACCGGCTTCAATGCGCGGATAGCAGAAGATGCACTTTTCAGATTTTCCGGTTTTCCAGTTGAAGTAGATCTTCTTGTACGGGCAGCCGGATACACACATCCGCCAGCCTCGGCATTTGTCCTGATCGATCAGCACGATGCCGTCTTCTTCACGCTTGTAGATGGCGCCGCTCGGGCAGCTCGCCACACAAGTGGGGTTCAGACAGTGCTCGCACAGGCGTGGCAGGTACATCATGAACGTGCTTTCGAACTGGCCGTAGATATCGGCTTGTATCTGGTCGAAGTTTTTGTCCTTGCGACGCTTGGCAAACTCGGTACCCAGAATCTCTTCCCAGTTCGGGCCCCACTCGATTTTCTGCATGCGCTTGCCTGTGATCAGCGAGCGCGGCCGCGCAACGGGCTGGTGCTTGCTGTCTCCCGCGGTATGCAGGTGTTGGTAGTCAAAATCGAACGGCTCGTAGTAGTCGTCAATTTCCGGCAGGTCCGGGTTGGCAAAAATATTCGCCAGCACCCGGAAACGGCCACCAATGCGGGGGCGGATTTTGCCGCTGGCCTCGCGCATCCAGCCGCCTTTCCACTTGTCCTGGTTCTCCCATTCTTTCGGATAGCCGATACCGGGCTTGGTTTCTACGTTGTTGAACCATGCGTATTCCATGCCTTCACGGCTGGTCCACACGTTTTTGCAGGTCACTGAACAGGTGTGGCAACCGATGCACTTGTCCAGGTTGAGCACCATGCCTACTTGGGAACGGATTTTCATTTTACAGCCTCCTGAACAGTGTCGTTGCCCTCGCCATCAAGCCAGTCAACGTTCTTCATTTTGCGCACCACCACAAACTCGTCGCGGTTGGAACCCACGGTTCCGTAGTAGTTAAAGCCGTAGGAGAACTGCGCGTAGCCACCAATCATATGAGTGGGCTTCGGGCATACCCGGGTAACCGAGTTGTGAATACCACCACGGCTACCGGTAATCTCCGAGCCGGGAATGTTCACAATCCGTTCCTGAGCGTGGTACATCATCATCATGCCCGGCATAACCCGCTGGCTGACCACGGCCCGCGCCGAAATGGCGCCGTTGGCGTTGAACACTTCTACCCAGTCGTTATCTTCCACACCCACATCGCGGGCGTCGTCTTCACTCAGCCACACAATGGGGCCGCCGCGAGACAGGGTCAGCATCAGCAGATTGTCGCTGTAGGTGCTGTGGATACCCCACTTCTGGTGCGGCGTGAGGAAGTTCAGCGCCTTTTCAGGGTTGCCGTTGGGCTTGGCATTCAGCAGCGGCGCTGCCGCTTTGGTGTTGATCGGCGGGCGATACACCAGCAGGCTTTCACCGAATGCACGCATCCACTCGTGGTCCATATAGAATTGCTGGCGACCGGTCAGCGTGCGCCAGGGAATCAGCTCGTGCACGTTGGTGTAGCCGGCGTTGTAAGACACATGCTCATCTTCCAGGCCAGACCATGTCGGGCTGGAGATGATCTTGCGCGGCTGCGCTACGACGTCGCGGAAGCGGATTTTTTCATCTTCTTTATTCAGTGCCAGATGGGAGTGATCCAGCCCGGTGAATTCAGACAATGCCTTCCAGGCTTTCACCGCCACCTGGCCATTGGTTTCCGGCGCCAGAGTCAGAATCACTTCTGCTGCATCAATCGCACTTTCAATCTTCGGCCGGCCTGCGTTAGCGCCGTCAATGTGCTTATAGTTCAGATCCCCCAGGAGCTTGACTTCATTTTCGGTGTTCCAGTTAATACCTTTGCCACCGTTACCCAGCTTGTCCATCAGCGGCCCAAGAGAGGTAAAGCGGGCGTAGGTATTCGGGTAATCGCGCTCCACTGTTATGAAATTCGGCGCTGTTTTGCCCGGAATCAGCTCACACTCACCTTTTTTCCAGTCTTTCACGTCGAACGGCTGGCCAAGCTCGGCCGCCGCATCGTGCATCAGCGGCAGGGTGACCACGTCTTTCTCGACACCCAGGTGGCCTTCGGCCGCCTTCGAGAAGGACTTGGCGATGCCTTTGTAGATTTCCCAGTCACTGCGGGATTCCCACGCCGGATCGGTAGCAGCTGTCAGCGGGTGAATGAACGGGTGCATGTCTGACGTATTCAGGTCGTTCTTCTCGTACCAGGTAGCGGTCGGCAGAACGATGTCGGAATACAGGCAGGTGGTGGACATCCGGAAGTCCAGGGTCACCAGCAGGTCGAGTTTGCCTTCCGGTGCCTCGTCGTGCCACTTCACTTCCTGAGGCTTCAGGCCGCCGTCGTGACCAAGATCTTTGCCTTGCAGGCCACTTTTGGTGCCCAACAGATACTTGAGCATGTACTCGTGGCCCTTGCCCGAGGAGCCCAGCAGGTTGGAGCGCCAGATAAACATGTTGCGCGGATGGTTCTCCGGCGCTTCCGGATCTTCCGACGCGAAGGCCAACGAGCCGTCTTTCATGGACTGAGTTACGTAGGCAGGCACGTCCATTCCGGCTTTTTCAGCTTCAGCAGCAATGCCCAGCGGGTTGCGGTTAAGTTGAGGTGCAGATGGCAACCAACCCATACGCTCGGCGCGTACGTTGTAGTCGATCAAGCTGCCACCAAACTTGGACTTGTCCGCCAGGGGCGACAAGATCTCGCTCACATCCAACTTCTCGTAGCGCCACTGCCCGGAATTCGCGTAGAAGAACGATGTTCCGTTCATCTGCCGTGGTGGACGCTGCCAATCCAGACCAAATGCCAGAGGCTGCCAGCCAGTTTGCGGACGCAGCTTTTCCTGGCCAACGTAGTGGGCCCAGCCACCACCGCTTTGGCCGATACATCCACACATAACCAACATGTTGATCAGTGCGCGGTAGTTCATGTCCATGTGGTACCAGTGGTTCATACCGGCACCAACGATGATCATCGAACGACCCTTGGTTTTGTGGGCGTTCTCACCAAACTCACGGGCTATGCGAATTACTTTTTCGGCGGGCACGCCGGTAATTTTCTCCTGCCAGGCCGGAGTATAAGGCTTGACCTGATCGTAGGAAGTTGCGCTGTCATCATCGCCCAGGCCGCGGCTGATGCCGTAGTTGGCCATCATCAGATCATAAACAGTAACCACGAGGGCTTCGCCGCCGTCGGCTAGTTCTATTTTACGGCTTCCAAGCTTATGAGTCAGAGTGTCGCTGATTTCAACCGACTTGAAGTGCTCGTGTTTAATGCCACCAAAATAAGGGAAGGCAACATCGACCACTTCATCGTGTTTCTCAACCATCGACAGCTGCAGATTCACGTCTTCAGTTTTTGCAGTCTGCTTCAGGTTCCACTTGCCTTTTTCACCCCAGCGATAGCCGATAGAGCCGTTGGGCGCGGTCAGCTGGTTGCTGGCTTCATCAATGGCAATGGTTTTCCATTCCGGGTTGTTCTCTTCACCCAGTCCGCCCACCAGATCGCTGGCGCGCAGGAAACGGCCGGGTACATAACGGCCATCTTCCATTTTGTCGAGCTTCACCAGATACGGCATGTCGGTATAGCGACGCACGTAGTCGGTGAAATATTCGCTGGGGTTGTCAATGTGGAATTCTT
>JAGPVT010000075.1 GCA_018066865.1 Marinobacter sp.
AGGTTCAGAATGATCAGAAGGAAAAAGAGGAACCAATGCCGTTGCACTTGATTATATTTCCGTGAATATTTTCGGCATAGGTTATAGGCAAACCTGCGACATGTCATATCCTGCTGCTTATGCAGTCAGGCTCATCGGTAATGGATCGTCAATGCCAAGTTGCTCGCCGTTCGAATATACTCGTTATATGCCTATATCCGACGTTAATCTTCACCTGCGAAGCTATAATATGCAGGGTCACGAAGGCGTCTACGACCAGGATACGATGGTCATCATCAATCTGCAGGCCTTTGGAGCAGGTTCAACCCCTCCTTTGCACACGCTTCATCCAGGTGCGCTCCTGGTGCGCCGCCAACGCCAATACCACCAACACGGACATCATTTATAACAATCGGCAATCCGCCTCCAAGAATAACCAGTCTTTCATCCATATCTCGCAACCCTTCAAGAAAGGGCTTCTCACCGATCATGCCTGCCAGTTTTCCGCTGGGCTCTCCCAGGCTTGCAGATGTAAACGCTTTTCCAAAACTGCTGTTAATGGTATGAGGGCCCGCCATTGGATGGCGCGATTGAGAGAGCAGAACGCCACTTCGGTCTACAATTGCGACCGAAACGTTAAAGCCATCATCTGAACATTTTTTTAACGCAGCATTGACGGCTTTCTGAGCCAGTTCCAAAGGCAGATAACTCTGTTTGGGTAAAGTTGAAGCGTGTAGGCTATTGAAAGCTAGCAAGGTCAGTGCTGCAACAGCAATAATTTTGAACATTACCACCCCCCCTGAATAACCATGGGACACTAAACACAAGCTAGGCTTTTGTTTATAACCAATCAACTGTTTTGTGCTTTGCTCTGGTCTACCGTGCAACGGAAAACGAAGATGGAATCTGGTCGCTACAAAGACCTGGGCCTGCAGCAAAGACTCGCAGCGTTTCTGGCCGTTGAAGAAATAGACGAGGCCGGCGGGGTTCTCGGGAAAGAAGTCGAACTGATTATTCGCAACACAAGTGGATCCTGTCGGACTCGGCCGAGCACAGTCCTATAACGGGCACGTTTTTGTCGCAGCATATAGCGTGATGCGCTCGGGTCAAAGGATATAGAAAAGCGATAGCGCCCACAGGGTCAGCGCAGCGCCGGCCGCGAGAACATACACCCCGTTCCAGCCCAATCCGGCCCTCAGGGGTGACACTCCGCCCAAGGACGCAGCCAGCATGACGGAAGCTGTGAATGGTGAGGTCGCGCCGCTCAGCGCCCATCCGGCTGTGATCGCCACGACCATCGCCGTAGGTGGAATTCCCATAACCTCGGGCGAAGGCAGAATGGGCACCAACAGCGAAACGGCGAGGATTGGATTCATGCCCAGCTGCCCGGTAACGGGGATGATCCAAACCATCGCGGCGACAATGATCCAAGGCGGGATCGTTGTCAGATCAAGCCCTTGTGCCTGCACCAGCGGCACCAGCAGAAATGCTCCCAGGCTGCCGATAAAGCCCGCCATGAACAGCAAGACGATCTCACCGCGATAACTGGGCAGCTCGCGCGTGACGAACAGCAAAGCGCGCTGCCGGACGTTGACGCTGCGCGTCAAGCCAACCGGGGGTTGTTGCATTGCAATCCACAGGATGGCAATGACTGGAATCAGCGACATGACCGCACCGATCACCTCGACTCCCGTGACGGTATGCAACAACGCGACGCCGACCAGCACAAGACCCAGCAGCACCAGCAATGGACGCAACTGCGTCACCCATCGCTCTGTCTCCAGCGGGCGCGTATTCGATTTCACTTGCGGCTTGTAAAGTGCGTCCAGACTCCATCCGATCACCAGCATCATCAGCGCGCTGACCAGCCCCGGCAGAGCAGCAGCACCCCAGCTTGCACCCGGCACAACGGACACGCTGATGATCATCGAAAACCCCAGGGGCGACCAACACAGGGTGGACGCAAAGCCCCGCTGGATCGCGATCATCATGCGGCGGGTGCGTTGCCTGCGGATTTCAGGGTCCGGCTCGCGCGCCGCACTTTCGGTCGCCAAGATCCCCAGCAACGATATTGAGCCATAAAGCAGAACCAGCGCGAACAGATGCCCGCCGATGGTCAGTGCGGTGTAGCGCAACCCCGAACGCTGCCGTGCAAGGAAACGCCCGCATTCAACGATTGCCGGCGCGCTTATGGCGGCATTGCGGATCGCCGTCAGGGCTGCAAACAACGCCATCACCATCGCACCGCGCTCTGCCGCTAATGCGGTCGCTGCCATCCACCCCGTATTCGTCAGCGCGGCCCAAAGCACCAATGCGATCGCGATCAGCACGAACACGACCCGAGAGGCGCGGACGCCAAAGCTGAAAATAGCGACTGCGATCGCGGCCAACACCGAAGCCGCCACTGCGAATGCGGAATGGCCAGTATATTCGAATAAGACCATCACGAAGACGACCCCAACTGGCAGAAAGCCGGCCAAGGCAAAATAACGCGAGGGTTTTAATATGGTCATTCAGGCTGTTTCTTCGCCTCCGGAAATTGGGAAAACGTGCATTTATTCTGACACCTGGGGAAACGCAACGGGTTGGTCAGGTGACCGGATAAAACCAGTACGGGTGATCAGAACTTGCAGAAGACGCAACTAACTCATGATGAGACGACAAGAGGCCCTCCGTCTTTCAGACACATTCGCTCCGAATTCATGTCCCCTACCTTGTTTATTCCCAGCAACGCCATATTTCGCTCGATCTCTGCTGAGAGCAATTTCACGGCGTGACTGACACCCTCCTCGCCGGCATAAGCAGCTGCATAATTGAAGGAGCGGCCGACAAACACAAATCTGGCACCCAAACCCAGCGCCTTAAGCACATCACTGCCCCGCCGGAACCCGCTGTCGATCATTACCGGCAGGCTCACAGTGTTCACGATTGCACCCAGAACATTCATCGGTGCGATGGCACCGTCGAGCTGACGCCCACCATGGTTAGAAACAATAATGCCATCAGCACCTGCAGCTTCCGCCTTGAGGGCATCCTGTGGGTGCAGTATGCCCTTAACGATCAGTTTCCCAGTCCAGAGCCTGCGAACCAGCGCCAGGGACTCCCAGTTCAAGTGGCTTCTACCAGAAAAGTCCCGATTAACGTTTTTTGAAATGACCGGGATGCCACGTGTTGCGTAGTTGTTCTCAAAATGCGGCACGCCGAAATTTATCAGGGTTTTGATGAAGGTGCCAAATAGCCACCGTGGCCGCAGCAAGCCATCCATGAATAAACGCAGACTGGGCCGCAATGGCGATGAGAAACCGCTACGAACATGATTCTCACTATTGGGCGGAACCGGGTAATCAACCGTGATTACCAGATTCTTGAATCCCGACTTTTCAACGCGTGCAAGCAGTGCTTCGATGCCTTGCTCATCACCGGGTAGATAAGCTTGGAACCAATCTGTGCCATTTGGCCCACTGACATCCTCCATGGGAATCAGCGAGGTGCCACTCATGATCATAGGAATGTTGGCTTTAGCTGCCCCCTCAGCCAATACCTTGTCGCCACGATAGGCCGAAAGGGCGCTGATTCCCATGGGAGCAATACCAAAGGGCGCAGCGTACTGCTTGCCGAAAAGCTCCGTCTGCAGTGAGACCTTCGAGACATCAACGAGCGCACGTGGCAGGAAACAGTAATTATCGAAAGCGCTCCGGTTGGCGTACAGCGTCTTGCCATCTTCTGCTGCGTTGGAGATGTAACCGAAGATGGGACGTGGAAGATGTCCTCGTGCGGCTTTTTCAAAATCATGCAGATTCAGAATTGAGGCCAATCGCCTGTGCTGATCTTTCATCCAAAGTTCCTTGTGATGTTACTTGGCCAACAGAACCTGCTCATTGACCGCGTTCCTCGGTGATTTACCCTGTAACGCCAGAATCAGGTTCTCAACGGCGAGTTTGGCCATCGCCGCGCGGGTTTCGTGAGTAGCTGAGCCAATATGAGGCAAGGCGACAACATTCGGCATCTGCAGGAGAGGAGATTCAGCGGACACCGGCTCTTCCTCAAATACATCGAGACCAGCGCCACCAAGCTGACCTTCGTTAAGCGCAGCGATCAAAGCAGCTTCATCAACCACCTTACCTCGAGCAATATTGATCAGGATCGACGAGGGCTTCATCTTCAAAAATGCGGCGGCGCCAATCATGTGATGAGTTTCGGCCGTCAACGGCACGGTGATACAAACGAAATCCGACTGGGCCAAGAGTTCGTCCATATCGCAACGCAGGGCGCCGAGCTCTTTTTCAAGGGCTGGTTTAGGCGATGAATTGGAATAAAGCACGCGCATACCAAAACCGAGTGCACCACGCCTGGCAACGGCGGCACCTATGCGCCCCATACCAATAATACCCAGGACTTTACCGTGCACATCACGACCATACAGCGGTTTGTCGATATGTCCCACCCAGTTGCCCAGCTTGACGAGGTCGGCCAACTCCACCACACGACGAGCGGTCGACATGATCAGCGCAAACCCGGTGTCAGCAGTTGTTTCCGTAAGCACATCGGGAGTATTGCAGAGCAGTATTCCGCGTCGCGTAAGTTCATCCAGCGGAAGATTGTCATAGCCTACGGAAATAGTTGAAATCACTTTCAGATGGGGCGCCTCGTCCAGAATCTCTCTGTTGATGACGAGTTTCCCACCTATCAGGCCATGGGCGCTGCGCATAGCCCTGATATAGTCCTGCTGATTGTCCCGCCCCAGGGTATCGAAATAATTCACATGGAACAGCTGGCGTAAACGCGCCAGGTGATCTTCGTCCATACGACGCACTACAACAACGCGTTGTTTCATACACTAAACCCCTGTGGACTGCAGATCGGGCATTTCAAAATGCTCCGCGTCCAATAGAGAAAAAAGTTCTTTACTCTTATCGGCACTAAGCTCGACTAAAGGCGGCCGGATTCTAAGCCAGTCTTTTTCGCCGCTATAATGACCTGTTGCCGCCTTAAGGGCGGGAACCATCTGGAACTGCTCGAACACAGCGCGAACACGGTTAAGACTGGCTTGTTGTTCATCCGCATCAGGCTGCCGCCACGTTTTTCCCAACCTGGCTATTGCCTCAGGGTTAACGTTAGCCGTAGCACTGATGCAGCCAGCGCCGCCCGCTCTCAATGTCGTGAGTAAAAAACGTTCACTCCCTGCGTAGACCTGAAAACCTTGTTCAGAAAATTTATCGATTAATGCCTGAGTATTCGACCAGTCACCGGAACTGTCTTTGATGCCAACAACGGTGCTCGGGTAGGCCTTGATGAGACGTTCTACCAGCTGCAGACTAATCGAAACCTGAGCAACCGGCGGAATGTGATAGAGGTAAACGCGCAATCGGGCATCGCCGATGCGTTCAATAACTTCAGCATAGTAGCGAAACAGACCCTCGTCCGAGACGCCCTTGTAGTAGAAGGGCGGCAGCATCAACACGCCAGCACAGCCTAGCTCCACAGCACGACGGGACAGTGTCACCGTATCACCTATTGAGCAACTTCCGGTGCCCGGCATGAGCCGATCGGCAGGGATGCCGGCGGCCACCAGCGCCTCCAGCAACTCCAGCTTCTCGACTACGGTCAGCGAATTTGCCTCCGAATTGGTACCAAACACCGCCAGACCGACCCCCTGAGATATTAACCAGCGACAATGACTCACCAGGCGCTCGACATCCGGGCTGAGATCACTGCCGAAAGGGGTAATCACGGGTGACCATACGTTTCCTTGTGACATGGACATACTCATCTCCATGAATCAATTGCATAACGTGTCAAGACATCTTCATCGAACCCAAAGCCCAGACCCGGCGTCTGGGGCAGCTTGAGACGCCCACCATCGAATTCGAGCTGGGTGTCGATGAGTTTGCGGAAATTCAGCACTTCGTCATCGGCGAAAAACTCCACCATCGCAGCGTTCGGTGTAGATGCCACCAGATGAATATGCAGATCGTGAAACCAATGGGGAAAGATTTCGACACCGTAACTGGCTGCGGTCGCCGCGATGCGTCGGAACTCGGTAATGCCGCCACAGACGGCCGCATCGGTCTGCAAAATCATGGCTGCCTCTTTATCGAGCAGTTCCTTGAAACGCCAGCGTCCAGCCTCTATTTCGCCGGTTGCAACTGGCACCGGCGTGCGCGCAGCAAGACGACGATGGTTATCGATATCATCCGGGCTGAACGGCTCCTCGATCCAATACGGTGAATAGGGTTCGGCCATACGCATAAACCGGAGCGCCGATGGCAGATCCGACCAGGCATTGTTGGCATCCAGCATAACCAGCACATCGGAACCCACGGCCTCACGAACCGCGACCAGTCGCGCTTCTTCTCCGGCCAGGTCTTCACGGCCGACCTTCATTTTGACGGCCTTGAAGCCCTTCGCCACATAGCCTTTCATTTCCTCCGCCAGTTTTTCCGGCGTTTTTCCCTCAAGGTAGTAACCGCCGCTGGCGTAGGCCGGCACACTGTCGGTTTCGGTAGCACCGAGAAATTTATAGAGCGGCAGATTGGCAGCCCGCGCATTGCGGTCCCATAGCGCCATGTCGATGATGCTAATTGCCCGCATGACGGACCCAGTACGTCCGTGCAGAAGCGACTCCTGATACATCTCCTGCCAGAGTCCTTCTACCCTGTGGGTATCCTCTCCGATCAGAATCGGGCCCAATAGATCCCTCACGGCTTGAGTGACTAACGCACCTGCGTTGTTTCCGCCGTAGCAAAAGCCAATGCCTTTCAGTCCGTCGTCACCCGTCACCTCGACCAACGCATATTCACGTTTGAGCACTTGGCGATTCGAGAAGCTGGTTGGATTAATAAGCGGAACATTCACAGTTCTCGCCCGAATCTCGGTAATACGTGCCATTACGATTCTCCTTAAAGTTGTTTTTGGTGCTCAGTTTTTTGCAGGTCGCTGACGGCGTAACGTTTTGATCCAACCGAACAAGGGGGTAGCCTGAAACACAGACAAGGTGGCGATGAACAAGAGCACGATGGCAATTGGACTATCCAGGAAGACCGCAAAGCTGTGATTGCCGATCAACATCGACTGATGGAAACTGTTTTCCATCACCGGCCCCAGGATCAAGCCAATCACCATGGGTGCTGGCGAAACGCCGGCTTTACTAAGCCAGTAACCGAAGAGTCCAAAACCCAGCATCAGACCAACATCAAAGATGCTGTTGTTGATGGCGAAAGAGCCAATAATGCACAACGTAATGATGGTGCAAGCGACGAATGCATCAGGTACTTTGGTCACGCTGACGCATGCCTTGGTGAACATCAGTCCAACCAGCAGCAAGCCGACGTTGGCGAAGATGACCGCCCAGATCAGTGTATAGGTCACATCACCGTAGTCGGTCAGCAGATTGGGGCCCGGCAGAATGCCCTGCACCATCAATGCCCCGAGCAGAATAGCCGTAGAAGAACTACCGGGAATGCCCAGCGCAATAGTAGGAATCAGCGCACCGCCGACTACCGCGTTATTGGCGGACTCTGGCGCCGCAACCCCAGCAATGTCGCCCTTGCCAAAACGGCTCTTATCTTTGGCAAACCGTTTGGCTTCGTTGTAGGCAAACCAGCTTGCTGTATCGCCGCCAGTTCCGGGAATCACACCCACAATGATGCCGATACATCCGGACCGTAGAATATTGGGCATCAATTGCTTGAGCTCACGAAAGCTGGGGATCAAGCGATCGGCTATTTTGCTGGCGATCTTCGCGGCTCCATTGGATTTCTCGATCAACCTCAGCGCTTGTGGAATGGAGAAAAGTCCAATCAACGCCACCACGAACTCAACCCCGGAAAACAGGTTGATCTGGCCAAAGGTCATACGTGGCGTCCCAGTGAGAAAATCCATTCCCACGGTGCTCACAAGTAAACCCAAAGCGCCAGACAGTAGCCCACTGATCATCGAACCCTGGGCAAGCGAGCCGATGATCGTGATACCCAGCACCGCAATTGCAAACATTTCCACCGGACCGAACTCAAGCACAACAACGCCTAGCAGCGGCGCCACCGTCAGCAGCGCCAGTCCGCTCATGAGGCCTCCGGCGAAGGATGCAAACAGTGAAACTCCCAACGCCCTGCCTGCCTGACCCTGCCGCGACAGCGGGTAGCCGTCCAGCACTGTCGCTGCTGCTGACGGGGTGCCCGGAGTTCGCAGCAAAATAGCCGAGATCGAGCCACCATAGGATGCGCCAACGTAGAGCGCCGCAAGCATGCTAAGACCCGACGCCGGGTCCATGTTGTAAGTGAGCGGCAGCAACAATGCCAATGCCATGGTTGCAGACAGGCCAGGCATAGCCCCAACGAAAAGGCCCAGTAATGTACCGCCAAGAATCAGCGAGATATTCGTCAATGTGATGACATTAACCAGTCCCACAACGATCAGAGAAGTATCCATGATCAATCAACCCCATTCAGGCATCAAAAGTAGTTGTCAGAAAAACGTCGGGAGAAGAGGTATGGGGAGCCCAAGAAAGGCAATGAAAACGATGCAGATGACGGCGACCACCGCAGCGATACCTATGAGCGAAAAGGCGACCGAAACCGTACGTGTTACCCACAGCGCAGCCAGCATGAAAGCTACCGTAGAGAGTAGGTAGCCAGCGTAATTGATGATTGCCGCATAGATGATGGCCAGCACAAATGTGATGAAAACGGCCAATAAGCGGCCAGGTGCTTCGCTCTTGTCGCCATTGGTATCATCATTTAAATGGGCGTCTCTGGACTCCACAGCCACAGTACGATGGCGGCGTAAACTGACCAGTTCCTGAGCAACTATACCCAGTGACAACAGCGCTACCGCCATCGAGTATATAAGAGGCATCTGAGCCGCCTGATCAGGATATCCCGCGGCGTCGATTGAAAAAACCACCGCGATACCTACGCCAAAAATCCCCAGAACCAAGCGACTCGTGTTCATTGCGTTACCTCGTCCAATTTCTGAGAAAGAGCTGGGTATCAGACCTATTTGGCAACGTCGCTCTTGATCTCTTTCCAGATTTTCTTGTAATCGGTTTCCATGCTTTTCATCATCTGAAGATAGTCATCACCAGTGACGATATCGAGAACAAGCGCCCGCTCCTTTGCAATGGTCTTGAACTCTTCGTTCTCTTTGAGAGATTCAAATGCAGCTATCAGTTCTTCGCGGGCTTTTTCAGGGATACCAGCAGGCGCGCTGTAGCCACGCGAGGAACCAGCTACCACGTTGATGTCTTTTTCCACGAGCGTTGGTACGTCAGGCAAAAAGTCGACACGCTCTTTGGTGAATATCGCAAGAGCTCTCAAGTTGCCGGCCTCAATGTGGCCATAAACGTTGCCTAAATTATTGAAACTGGCGTCGATCTTGCCGCCCATAGCTGCGGTAGCTGAGGGGCCATCGCCCTGAAAAGGCACGCTCCGAAATTTTACATCAGCAGCCTGTTCAACAAAGATGGCGGAAAAGAAATCGTCACCTCCAACACCGGAGTTACCGACGGTTATCCTGCCAGGGTTTTTCTTGGCAGCCGCGAACAAATCTTCAACGGTCTTGAAAGGGCTGTCGCTGGGCACGACGATAATACCTGGGTCAGTGACTACATTGGCAATGGGCGTAAGCTCATCGAGTGAATAGGTAATCGCGTCGTTCATGATGTAGTTAGTCATCAGCATCGGGGTATTGGTGATGCTGATCGTGCCGCCATCTTGCTTTGATTGCTTCGCCAGGCGCGTCCAGGCAATGGCACCGGCTGCCCCGGGAATATACTGATTTACCATGTCGACGCCGAGCAACTTGGTCAGGAAGGGCTGGGTCAGCTGGGCAAGAGCGTCGCTACCCCCGCCCGCTTTGAAGCCCTGCAAGACTGTAATTTCATCGCCTGCCGAGTACTCGGCATTAGCGGCAATTGGGGCAGTGGCAACTGCCAAAGCCAGGATAGATGCGCTGAGAAGTTTCATCTTGATACCCTTCTTCATTGTTGTATTTATTGTGTACTCATGCAGAGTATTTCTTTTCCAACAGGATTGTCAATAATATTATTAACAGTCATACTGCAGCTTGAAACCACGAATAATAAGCAACATGCGCTCCAACAGAGCGCTCAGTCAGGAGAATCTCATGAGCCGCGACGGTTCCAAACAAGGCATGTCCACCCGTTTGACGAGCTATGGTGATGAAGGGTTTTCCCTTTTTCTGCGCAAGGCCTTTATCAAGGGTATGGGGTATAGCGACGACGCACTGTCGCGACCGATCATTGGCATTGCCAACACCTACAGTGGCTACAACGCCTGCCATGGCAATGTTCCAGGACTGATAGAGAGTGTGAAACGTGGCGTCATGCTTGCCGGTGGCTTACCGATCGAGTTCCCGACCATCTCGCTTCACGAGTCCTTCTCCCATCCTACAAGCATGTATCTGCGCAATCTCATGGCCATGGATACCGAAGAGATGATTCGGGCTCAGCCTATGGATGCAGTAGTACTGATAGGAGGCTGTGACAAGACGGTACCTGCCCAGCTTATGGCTGCAGCCAGTGCAGGCACCCCGGCCATCCAGTTGGTTACCGGGCCGATGCTGGCCGGTTCGCATCGTGGTACACGCGTGGGCGCCTGCACCGATTGTCGACGCTATTGGTCCTCCTATCGGGGCCAGGAAATCGACGACCAGGAAATTGCCGAGGTTAACGACAAGCTCGTGCCCACGGTAGGCACCTGCTCCGTGATGGGCACCGCCAGCACCATGGCCTGTCTGGCAGAAACACTCGGCATGATGCTGCCCGGCAGCGCCACCGCGCCGGCCGTGTTTGCTGACCGCCTGCGGTTTGCCGAACAAACCGGTACCGAAGCGGTTCGCATTGCTCTGGAAAAGGTAACGCCCGAAACCATCATGACGCCGGCAGCCTTCGAGAATGCTCTGCGGGTGTTGCTCGCACTGGGCGGCTCGACCAATGGCCTGATTCACCTGACCGCCATCGCTGGTCGTATGGGCATCGACATTGATCTCGCAGCGTTTGACCGGATGAGTCGTGAAACACCGGTGTTGGTCGACCTCAAGCCGTCGGGCGAGCACTACATGGAAGACCTGCACCATGCCGGAGGCCTTGCTGCAATGCTGCGCGAAATCCGCCCGCTGCTGCATACCGATGCGATAACCATTAACAAGCGCACCTTGGGTGAGAATATCGATTCAGTCCCTGTCATTCTGAATCAGAAAGTTGTCCGCCCGCGTGAGAACCCCGTGTTTGCTCAGGGTGGCATAGCGGTGCTAAAAGGCAACCTGGCGCCCAATGGCGCTATCATCAAGCAGTCGGCGGCTTCAGCTCAGTTAATGAAACACACCGGACGCGCTGTGGTTTTCACGTCGATGGAGGACTTGGTCAATCGCATTGATGACCCGGACCTTGACGTTCATCGCGATGACGTGCTGGTACTGCAAAACATTGGACCCAAAGGCGCGCCTGGCATGCCCGAAGCAGGCCTGATTCCGATCCCCAGGAAGCTCGCATCACAGGGGGTCAAGGACATGGTGCGCATATCCGACGGGCGTATGAGTGGCACCGCCTCTGGCACTATCGTGCTGCATGTTTCACCGGAAGCCGCCAATAACGGGCCTCTCGCGCTGGTGCGCGATGGCGACCTGATTGAGCTGGATGTTGAGAACCGGGTTATCGCTTTAAAGGTTAGTGACCATGAACTCGACAAGCGCCGCCAGGAAACATCCTGCGAAACGCCCACAGAGAACGTGCTTGGTTACAGAAAGATGTTTCTGGAGCAGATACTGCAAGCCGAAGAAGGATGCGATTTCCGTTTCAGCCGCCCTGCCCAGACGTCCAAAGTTCCACGATAAGGCCAGATGTAGGGGACTGACATAAGTTGGTACACTGACTAGCGTCAAATGCGAAAATTTTGACGCTAGTCTCCAGGCACATGATAAATAGTCACTCAGCACGTCCGACGGATACGTACCCATGATAGAACTTGAGACCCGAGAACATGAACAACAAGCATTACCACTCGGTGTCGATGACATCGTCGCTGCTGTAGAAGAAGACATAGTGCTGGGACGCCTTCACCCCAAAGAACGATTGGTCGAGGAAGACCTGATTGAGCGCTTTGACTGCAAACGCCACATTGTCCGTCAAGCACTGTTCCAACTCGAAGGTATCGGCCTGATTGAACGCATCAAAAATCGTGGGGCGTTCGTTAAAGCCTATTCCCCCAAAGAAGTCGAGGACCTGTACGCCATACGTGAAATTCTCGAACTGGCGGGCGCATCATCCATTCCGTTGCCAGCCCCGCCCAAAATGATCGAAGAACTTGAGGATATACACCGCCACTACACTGACGCGGTAGAACATCAGGATCTGCGTGGTGTATTTCGTCTGAATATTGCTTTTCACCGCGCCCTGTTTTCCCTTACCGGGAACGCTTTACTGTCCGAGACTATTAACGAATTCGCCCAAAAGGCTCATGGCATTCGTTTTATCGCCATTACGGATACCAAAAGTCTCATGCGGGCCAGAGACGATCACCAGGCGATGATCGATGCCATTAAGCAGCAAGATCGCGCCCGGCTCTGCGAACTCTGTCGCGATCACATTCTGCCCTCGAAAGAGATTTACATTGATTTGTATCGAAAACGGTTCAAATGACAGCCAATCAGCGGGTTTGCCAAAGGCTGACACATCTACCCTGACAAACCCTAAACACGGAAGAGTGCTCGCCTTCTTTTCATACTTACCCAAAAGGGACACACACTATGGCCGTAAAAGACCCATTCCATCTCGCCATACAGGTTCGCGATATTGACGAAGCCCGCCGGTTCTATGGTGACTTTCTGGGCTGCCCTGAAGGCCGCTCATCCGACAGCTGGGTCGATTTCGACCTTTACGGTCATCAGTTTGTCTGCCATCTCAACCCTGCATTAAAAGAGAAACCCGCAGGCAGCCATAAAAACCCGGTGGACGGCCACGGCGTGCCAGTTCCACACTTTGGGGTGGTGCTGGAAATGGATGCATGGAACACCCTAGCCGCGAAACTTCGCGAACACGGGGTGGCTTTCGAAATTGAGCCTTACATACGCTTCAAAGGTGAGCCCGGTGAGCAAGCCACCATGTTTTTCTACGATCCGTCCGGCAATGCCCTGGAGTTCAAGGCCTTCAAGGATCGCGAAACACAGCTGTTCCGAACGAACTGAGTCGCCATGATGCCTGAAGAAGCAGCAACAACTTTTGGGGCTGCTTTGCCCTGAATCTTCTCACGATCGCTAAAGTGCTGGATTGCGAGCGCCATCAGAATCTGCTCCTGCTGCGATGAAAGATCGTCGGCAAACAGCGAACAATGTCTGATCAGTCGGTGAGCGTTTTCATCAGCTCATAGAGCGACGACTTTGCCTCGTAGCCTACGCCAGGAATGTCCGGCAGCCCAACGTAACCATCGATCACGTCAATTCCATCCGCGAAACCGCCAAAAGGCTGGAACACATCAGGGTAGCTCTCATTGCCGCCCAGGTGTAAACCCGCGGCGATATTCAGCGACATCTGGTGACCACCGTGCGGCACTACCCTCCGCGATGACCAGCCCATGGATTCCATGACGTCCAGCGTACGCAGGTATTCCACAAGCCCATACGACAAGGCGCAATCGAATTGCAGCCAGTCTCGGTCTGGCCTCATTCCGCCGTACCGCAACAGGTTACGCGCATCCTGGTGGGAGAACAGATTTTCGCCGGTGGCCATTGGAAGGTCGTAATGCGCTGCCAGTTCGGCCTGCAGTGCGTAGTCGAGTGGGTCGCCCGCTTCTTCATACCAGAATAGCTTGTAGGGCCTCAGTGCCTCTGCATAAGCGATGGAGGTCTCGATATCGAAGCGCCCATTGGCATCAACCGCTAACCTGCTGCCATCACCGACCACGTCGATCACGGCTTCGATCCTCGCAAGATCCTCCTGCAGCGAGGCACCACCGATTTTCATCTTCACAACGTTGTAGCCGCGATCCAGGTAGCCACGCACTTCGTCTTGTAATTTCCCGTGGTTCTTGCCGGGATAATAATAGCCACCCGCTGCATAAACCCAGACTTTCTCGTCATGCACACCCCCACGGTACCTGTCCGCCAGGAGTTTATAGAGTGGTACGCCTGCGATCTTGGCAACCGCGTCCCAGACCGCCATGTCGATGGTGCCCACCGCGACGGAACGTTCGCCATGTCCGCCTGGTTTTTCATTCGTCATGAGCGCTTGCCAGATGGCGAAAGGATCGAGGTTATCGTTGGCCTCGTCAACCAGAGTCGCGGGATCCGCCTCCAGCACACGAGCAATGAAGCGGTCCCGCATCAGTGCTCCCTGACCATAGCGACCATTGGAATTAAACCCGTATCCGATGACCGGCTTACCGTCCCGAACCACATCCGTGACGACTGCTACAACGGAACAGGTCATCTTGGAGAAGTCGATATAGGCATTGGCCATTGGTGAGGCAATTGAGACCGTTTTTTCGCGAATATCCGTGATACGCATTGCGTCTTTCCTCAGTCCAGCGCGTCAGCAATTGACTTACCGCAGGCTGCCGTACCGGCAGTGCCACCCAGATCGCCGGTACGCAGGCCAGGTTCGGCCAGTACCCGCTCAATTGCACGGAGAATGCCAGCCGCCGCCTCGGGATGCCCCAGGTGATCAAGCATCATCGCGCCTGCCCAAATCTGCCCGACCGGATTGGCGATTCCTTGCCCGGCAATGTCCGGGGCAGAACCGTGGACCGGCTCGAACAGTGACGGGAACTTGCGCTCCGGGTTGATGTTCCCCGAGGGCGCAATGCCAATGGTGCCGGTACAGGCAGGGCCGAGGTCTGACAGAATGTCTCCGAACAGGTTCGAGGCGACCACAACATCGAAGCGATCGGGGTGCAAAACAAATAACGCCGTGAGAATATCAATGTGGTATTTATCGACGGTGACACCGGGATAGGCCTTGGCCATTTCGGCCACACGCTCGTCCCAATAGGGCATGGTGATGGAGATTCCGTTCGATTTTGTGGCCGAGGTCAAGCGACCGCCGCGCCGCTCTGCAAGGTCGAACGCATAACGCAGAATCCGGTCAACGCCCGTACGGGTCATGACCGTTTCCTGCATCACGATTTCACGCTCGGTACCGGGAAACATTTTGCCGCCGATCGAGGAATACTCCCCTTCGGTATTCTCGCGCACGATCATCATATCGATGTCGCCTGGTTTGCGGCCTGCCAGAGGCGATGGCACGCCGGGCATCAGGCGTGCGGGACGCAGACTCACGTACTGGTCGAATTCACGCCGGAACTGGATCAACGAACCCCATAGCGAAACATGGTCCGGTACCGTATCGGGCCACCCGACCGCACCAAAAAAAATCGCATCATGCCCGGCAACCTGGTCCTTCCAGTCATCCGGAAGCATCTTGCCGTGGATCTGGTAGTATTCGCAGGAAGAGAACTCGAAGTCGGTGAACGCGATATCAAAACCGTATTTCGAGGCGGCAGCTTCCAACACCCGCACCCCTTCGGGCATGACTTCCTTGCCGATCCCGTCGCCGGGGATTACCGCAATTTTCATCGTACTGGCTGACATGGTCGGCTCCTTAGTTGTTGCGAATCGCGGCAATCACCGCCTCGGTTACCTGATCGGTCGTGGCGCTGCCACCCAGGTCGGGTGTATGCAGGCCCCGGTCGGCCGTAACCATTTCAACAGCATTCATCATGCGCCTGGCGGCGGCAGCCTCACCGAGGTGCTCGAGCATCATCGATGCACTCCAGAAAGTGCCAACCGGATTGGCGATGCCCTGCCCGGTAATGTCGAAGGCTGAGCCGTGAATGGGTTCGAACATGGACGGCGTTGCGCCTTCGGGATTGAAATTCGCGGTCGGTGCAATACCAATCGAGCCCGCCAGGGCCGCCGCCAGGTCCGAGAGGATGTCTGCATGCAGGTTGGTGGCGACCACCGTGTCGATGGACTGCGGCTTCATCGTCATCCGCACGGTCATGGCATCAACCAGCATCTTGTCCCATTTCACGTCCGGATAGTCGCCGGCGACTTCAGCGGCCACTTCATCCCAAAGCACCATGCCGTAGCGCTGCGCGTTGGATTTTGTGACCACCGTCAACAACTTGCGTGGCCGGGACCGGGCCAGTTCGAAGGCATAGCGCATGATTCGCTCGACGCCGACTTTAGTGAATATCGACACCTCGGTAGCCGTCTCGTGGGATTGTCCACGATGGCTACGGCCGCCCTGCCCGGCATATTCACCTTCAGAGTTCTCGCGCACAATCACCCAGTCCAGGTCACCGGGGCCCACGCCGTCCAGCGGGCTTTTTATACCCGGCAGTATCCGCGTCGGCCGGACGTTGGCGTACTGGTCGAGCGGCTGACAGATTCCCAGCCTCAGCCCCCACAATGTCAGGTGATCGGGCACGTCCGGCGCGCCCACTGCGCCAAACAGAATGGCATCGAAGGCCCGGAGTTGGTCGGGACCGTCTGCTGGCATAAACGTGCCTTCGCGCTTGTAGCGATCGCTACCCCAGTCGAAGCCCGTCACATCCAGCGTGAAGCCGCCATCGCTTTCGGCCAGCGCCGTCAGCGCACGCAGACCCGCGTCAATCACTTCAATGCCGATACCATCCCCCGGGATGGCCGCAATCTTGTAGGTTTTCATCGTTATTCTCCTTAGAAAAACAGTCCCATCGGCATTCGTAACAGCAACACGTCAGCCATCAGCCACCAGAAGCCGGCCACCACCGCAACAGCGGTGATCGCGCGAATTAACCAGGTCTTGGCAGGACAGGTTTCGTGTTCGGCGAGCACCATCATCGTGCCGAACGCCGCCAGCCCAGCGACAAAGAATCCAAGCACCGGAATGAGAAATACCCACAGACCGAAGACGATGCCGAGCAGTATCCGACGCGTGGTCGAGGCGGCGGGATCACCCCCCTTCGACGGACTCCCCTTTCGCAGGAGTGCGAAAACGACCAGGCCGATGGAAAACACCACCAGCAGGACCGAGATGGTGGCGGGGAATACCGAGCCCATCGATGACATGGCTTCGGTGCCCATGTAAGCCGTGATACCGATCGCCGCAAATACTACGGCAAGCAGGATCGCGCCCGTATCGAGGGCCCTGGCACTATCCCCGTTGGCACTATCCGGTGTGGCCGACGTCGGAGGGATATCCGTCGGGTGTGCTTCGGCCGCCATCGCCCGCTCGGTCAGGGGTGGTATATGGCGTTTGCGGGCACGCCATTCGGCAAAGAATGGATAGCCCAGGGTCAGCAGCGCGGCCAGAATGATGCCGATACTGATGGGCCGACCGAAGAACATGCCGCTGATATTATGGGTGGCGTTGCCGATCAGGTAAGTCTGGACGAAGCCCTGTTCGGCGATCTGCCCCAGCACCAGCCCCAGAACGATCGGCGACGGGGCGAACCCATAGCGGTTGAGCACCCAGGCCACCACCCCAAGACCTAACATCATTTGGGTATCGTTAATGTTGGAATGAATGGCAAAAGAGCCCACCACCGTCATGAAAGCAACGGTCGGCACCAGCAGTGATTTCGGAAAGGAGACCACTGACTTGTAAGCATATCGCCCAATCAGCAACCCCGCGGGCAACATCAGCACCGTGGCGATTAACAGCCCGAAGATGAACGTATAGACGACCTGGGACTCGCTATTGAACAGCGTCGGCCCGATCTTGATGCCCTGGACCAGCAGTGCACCCAGGATAATGGCATCCGGTGGTGTGCCGGGAATGCCCAATACCAGCGTCGGAATAAAGCCGCCCCCGACGGTGGCATTGTTCGCCGCCTCGGTGGCAATCACGCCATCCGGCTCACCCTTGCCGAAATTTGCGCTGTACTTCGATGAACGCCGCGCCTCGGTGTACGACACCAGCCCGGCAATAGACCCCCCGGCGCCGGGGAGAATGCCAATGACTGTGCCGATGACTGACGACCGGATTACGTTGAATTTCGATCGCCAGGCAATCCCCATCGCCTCACGCAACCGGATGCCGTCTTTCTCGATGTCACTGTTGATTTTCAGGTGCGCGGCGCGAGTTGCAACCAGGTCGAGGATAACCGGCACGCAGTAGAGCCCAATCAGCGCCGAGGTAATATCGATCCCGCCCAGCAACGCCGGGCTGTCCAGGGTATAGCGCACATCGCCACCGACAACGGCAACGCCCACCATCGACAGCAGCAGCCCGAGACAGGCCCCGACGAGCCCCTTGAGCGTATTTCCGACAGAGAGTGCGGAAATCAGTGTGAGCCCGAAAACAGCCAGCCAGAAATACTCGGGCGGACCGAAAACCAGCGCAACCTTTGCCAGCGGTGGCGCAAGCAGCAGTAGCGCGATCGCGCCAACCATGCCACCGAAGACCGAAGCCAGGTTCGCCAGTGTTATCGCCAGCCCTCCATCACCCCTGCGGGCCATCGGATAGCCGTCAAAGGTCGTCGCGATAGCCGAGGGCGTTCCTGGCGTATTGACGAGAATTGCTGCGAAGGCCCCGCCGTAGATTGCCCCGGTATAGATCGCGCCAAGTGCGATCAGCCCGGAGGCGGGCTCCATGGAAAACGTGAAGGGAACCAGCACGGCTACCGCCATCGTGGCCGAAAGCCCCGGTAGCGCCCCAATGACTGTGCCCAGAACCACACCTATTAGTGCGAGCATGAGGTTAAACGGCGTCAGTGCATCGAGTAAGTAGCCGAGCAGTTCCATGCTACTGCTCCTTAGTTGCCAATCCCGAGCGCGGCAGCGCTCTTGGCATATTCTGCCTTCATCTTTTTCATGAACGCCGGCATCTGGCCATAGCCAATGTCGGTCAGTACAAAACCACCGTCTTCCATTTTCTTGATGAAGTCAGGATCGTGATTGATCTCGGTCACGATATCCGAAATACGCTGGCGCATTCCCTCGGAGGTGGAATCCGGCACAGCAACCCCCCGATAAGCCCCTCCCACAATGTCGAGCCCCAGCTCCTTGAACGTCGGAACGTCCGGGAAGGCGGGCAAGCGCTTTTCCGAGGCAACCGCCAGCATGCGCAGCGCGTCACCCTGGTTAGTACCCGAGGTGGCATAGTTAAAGCCGGCCGTGGTCTGGCTGCCCAATACGGCAGTGATCGAAGGTCCGGTACCGGAGAATGGGATGTAGGTCGTCTTCACCCCCGCGAGATTATCAAACTGCAACTGCCCCAGATTGTTCGCCGACTTGGCACCGGATCCCGCAAAGGTCACGAGCCCCGGGTTCTCCTTGGCGTAGTCGATCAGATCCTGGAGGGTCTTGTACTCGCTGTCCTTGGTGACGAAGATCGCGTTCGGGGTGTAGTGGAAGTAGTTCACCGGCGTCAACTCATCGGTCTTATAGCCGACTGAGCCTTCCATGGGTTGCAGCACCGTGTGTGGCAGGTTGATGCCCATAATGGTATAGCCATCACCCTGGATCGAATTCAACTGCGACCAGGCCTGCGCGCCACCAGCGCCGGACTGATACTGGATGATCACGTCCTGCCCGGTGTGTTCCTTCCACTCCGCCTGCTGGAATCGTGCGGAGAGATCCGACTCGCCCCCAGCGTTGAAGGGAATAATGTAGGTGATGGGTTTGGTTGGGAAATCGGATTCTGCCAAAGCGGGCATGGCCGCCATCAGCGTGAGACCTGCAACTATTAGAGTTCTTTTGATAGACATCTGTTCCTCCCAGATTTTATTGTGCCCGCCATGGGTTATCCCATTTAGGCCTATATGAAGAGAGGTGATTGACAATCTGCCAGTGCAGGCTGCCCGCAGAATCACGAGCGCCCCAATCCCCTGCTCCACTGGTCGCACCGACTTTGGCACGGTACGCCAGTACCGCGGGTCAAAATCCCGCGGCAATCAATACCGTAATTCATTTCTTTTATGATTGGTATTTCACAAATAACAATACATTATTGAATTTTTGGAACAGATCAAAAGGGAGGTACCAGTGAGCAGCATCAGTGATATGCAGTTCTTCGCCTGTGTTGCACGCCGCCGGAATCTATCCGAGGCGGCACTGGAGTTGGGTATCACGGCCTCCGCCGTCAGCCGACGACTCGCCCGCATCGAAAACCGTCTCGGTGTGCGCCTGCTGAACCGTACAACGCGGCGGTTGAGCCTCACCAGCGATGGCGAAGTCTTTCTTTTGGCGTCACACGACATCATTGGCCGGATCAAGGAAACGGAACAGTCGCTATCGCGAGCCAGCGCCGAGCCGCAGGGACTGTTACGGGTGAATGCTACCTTCCAGTTTGGCCGCGAATATATTGCTCCGGCCATATCCCGTTTTGCTCGCACGAATCCGGAAGTTCAGGTACAACTGGAGTTATCGGATGCGCCAGCGAATATGGTCGAGGAGGGCTACGACCTGAACATACGCTTTGGGATGCCATCGTCATCCGGCTTGATTGTGGCACGGCTCCTGCCCAACCGACGCGTACTGGTCGCAGCACCCTCCTATTTGCGAAAGCACGGTACGCCGACGCGGCTTGAGGACCTGACACAACACCAATGCATCATCCTGCGCCAGGAACGCGAGGCCTATGACATCTGGCGCTTCGATGACGGTGAGCACGTCCGTGCTACCGGCCATCTGTCCACAAATGACGGGGAAATCGCCGTGGGTTGGGTACTGGAAGGCCACGGCATTATGCTGCGTTCCGAGTGGGATATCGCGCGCCATGTGCGTACGGGACGATTGCAGGTGGTATTGCCCGAGAAGACTCATGAGGCGGGCATCTATGCGGTCTATCCAGAGCGGCTGAACCTGTCCGCCAAGGTGCGCCTGTTCATCGACCTCTTGCGCGAAACGCTCCAGCCTAAAGCGGATGAGCTGTCCTTGAGGAAAGTTGAATAACCGGGTTGAAAATCGCCGATTGTTATAAGTGACAGGCTTGGTTGTTCTCTGATACCTCACGAGGCGCTCGCGCCAGCGCAACCTGTGTAGTGGTCAACTAATCCCGGCTCAGGCAACGTCCGACGTGCGACCGGTGGAAATCTGATTGCGCCCCTGAACCTTGGCCTGATATAGCTCCTCGTCGGCCTTGGAAATAGCGTGCTCCAAGGTGACATGTTGAGCGTGGCGGCTGGCGACACCGACACTGATGGTGCATCGAATCATCCTGCCGAAATCATTGACCACCAGTTGCTCGATATTGTGGCGGAAACGCTCGGCCACCTTGAGGGCTTCGGCCTCGTTCGTTTCCGGCAACAAAAGAGTGAATTCTTCACCACCCCAACGGGCCAGAAGGTCGCCTTTGCGCCGGGATTTATCAAGCTCGTCGGCAATTTTCTTCAATATCCTGTCGCCGACTGCATGGCCATATTGGTCATTGATGTTCTTGAAATGGTCAATATCGATCATAGCCACACAGATGTTGCTGTCCTTGCGCGTGACCAGGCTCCACAGTGATTCGGCGACAGGCAGAAAACCACGTCGATTGTTGAGGCCGGTCAGCAGATCGATCTGGGCCGTCCGCTCGGCTGTCACCCGGGCCACTTTGTTTTTACGGGCCAGATCGGCCAGCGCCAACATCAACAGCATGGCATCCACTACCATGCCGATGTCTACGGCATAGTAGCCAATTTGGGAATAAGTAATCATGCCGGCTACCGTCAAGGCCGTAACAAAGGCACCCATAACGGGGGCCAGTGTACCTAGCATGAAATAGCGTGCGGATTGGTTGCCTCCCATCCAGCTCGACACG
>JAGPVT010000083.1 GCA_018066865.1 Marinobacter sp.
CCACACTACAAGGAGTTCTTCGCGACCCTGCGAGACCGTCTCACAGATGATGGCGTCGCCCTGCTGCACACGATCGGTCGAGCCGATGGTCCGGGAGCAACCAATCCCTGGATCGCCAATTATATTTTCCCCGGCGGCTACAGCCCGGCCCTCTCGGAGGTCCTTGCCATCGCCGAACAGTCCGGCCTCTATGTCACCGATGTTGAGGTGTGGCGGCTGCACTATGCAGAGACGCTGAAGGAGTGGCGCAATCGGTTCGAGGCCAGTCTGGACCGGGTACGGTCAATCTATGACGAGCGGTTCTGTCGCATGTGGCGGTTCTACCTTGTAGCCAGCGAAGTGGCATTCCGGCACAACGGCCATGTCGTTTTTCAAATCCAGCTTGCCAAAAAACAGGATGCGGTGCCGCTCACTCGAGATTATCTGACGATCCGCGAGAGGCTGGACGAACCGGCTACTAACGCCGGAGAGACCATCTCTGATGGCTCGATACGGGCCACCAAGTGATGGTTTTCATGAGGCTGGAAATGCCCGGCCAGCCAGTGGCGGTCATCAAACTTTAACGAAACGCCCCGCTAGTCGTCCTTAAAGTCAACGGGGCCCTATGGCCCCAATTATCTGGACATTTGGCTCAATTGCACCGTAACCACCATCAAACGACAGACACTGACAAGGCCGAACAACGAGCTTGTCAGTGCCTGCTCGCGGCTGAGGAATTAGGCACCGTTCCGCCAGAGCTCAGCGAGCCGTTCCACCGTAATTGGATTGGGCAGCTCCGGCATGTCGCCTCCAGCCGCTTTCGCAGAGACTCCCGCGCCCGGTGCAAACGCACCCTCAGATTGCTCTCTGAAATATTGAGCGCCGCCGCGATAGTTTTACGGGGCTCGTTGATAAGCTCCGTGCGCCACAAAATATCGGTGTATTCTGGCTTCAAGGTCGGCAGGAGTTTGTAAAGGCAAGTGCAGTCAATGAAATCGAGGTCGTCTTCAACGTCGTTATCGAGACTCGCCAATTCGAGATAGCAGTACTCTTTCTCAGATTGGCGTTTTTTGCCCTGAGCCCGGTAATAGTCGATCAGGCTCGTCTCAAGCACGCGGCGCATCCAGGCACGGAGCTTTTCTTTCTCGCGAACGTCGCCAACTCGTGTAAGCACCTTGACGTAAAAATCGTGCAGAACGTCGGCAGCCTCGTCCTCATCGCCAAGCCGGCGTGTAAGAGAACGCCGAAAGTCCTGGTAAACATCCACCATGACCTCATGAGCGTTGTTACTCGGCAATAGACTGTCATTGTAGTTTATTATGCCAACTCCTATGTCGATCCATCCCGGATCTCTCAAAGAGGAGGCAAAGAAAGCAGTCCTTTCACCATCCAGTCAGAAGATCATATACCGAGCCTTTTCGACTGGAGAAAAGGACATCGAATAACAACTTACAACAGCCACCTGAACCGAAACTGAACATGGCCGACTTGCTTCCCCGTTCTTGACGCCAGTCAACTTTTCTTCATCTGATCACCGGGTTCTCGGCGAGCACACGGCAAATTCATCCAGCCGCTCCTCCGTAATTGGATTGATCAGCGCCGGAGTCGCAGGCACAATCCAGATAGCCATGGATTGGGCAACTCCGGCACGTCTCCTCCAACCGCTTTCGCAGAGCCTCCCGCGCCCGGTGCAAACGCACCCTCAAATTGCCCTCGGAGATATTGAATGCCGCCGCGATGCTTTCACGGGATTCGCCAGTCAGCTCCGCGTGCCACAAAATATCGGCGTACTCTGGCTTCAGGGTCGGCAGGAGTTTGTATAGGCACATACAGACAATGAAGTCGAGATCGTCTTTAACGTCGCTATCGAGACTCGCCGATTCGAGGCAATGGTGTTCTTTCTCGGATTGGCGTTTTTTACCCTGGGCCCGGTAATAGTCGATCAAGCTCGTCTCAAGCACACGGCGCATCCAGGCACGAAGCTTTTCGTGCTCGCGAACGTCACCAATTCGTGTGAGCACCTTGACGTAGAAGTCGTGCAGAACGTCGGCGGCCTCATCTTCACAACCAAGCCGACGTGTAAGAAAATGCAAAAAGTCCTGGTGAACATCCACGATGACCTCATGAACCTCGTTGCTCGGCAATGCCCTGTTATAATCATCCATCATCTCAACTCCTACTAATTGATCCAGCCCCAATAGAGGCATAAAGGAAATTGGTAAACTGCCTGTATTTCACTACGGCAACCTGAATCACAACTGAATCTGGCCGACTTGTGGCTCATTTTTTGACTACAAACAGGTTTTTTTTCAGTCAATCACTGGATTTTCAAAGAGCACACAATCGTAGCCTAGGGTCATGAATATGAAGAGGCATTCAGAATCTATACAGCGGGGTTCGCTTTTGATGACGGAGGGCGGAGAACAGTGTCCGACTGAATTCAAACTTTTCACTGAAGGAGACGAGCTTTACGCAGCGATGGCCCACTCGATTCGAGCGGCAACTCACCGCGTCTTTCTGGCCTCGTATATTCTGGCTGCAGACGAAGTCGGAACCGTGTTGCTCAATGAGCTGATGCGCCAGTCCCGACGTGGCCTTGATGTGCGCGTCCACGTTGACGCCCTGGGCTCGAGAAGCAGCCTTCCTCGACATCATCGGCGCCTGCTCAGGGCGGCCGGGGTACGTCTGCGGCGTTTCCATCGCTGGAGCTGGCGACAGCCGATGCGTTACAACCGTCGTGATCATCGTAAATTGCTGGTAGTCGATGGCCAGATAGCGTATCTCGGTGGCTTCAACATTCATCGTGAAGGTTCCCAACGGTTCTACGGCCCAACACGGTGGCGTGATTCGCACGTTTGCTTCGGCGGGGCCTTGGCCGTAGAGGCTGAGGCTCTGTTTGACGCTTTTTGGTGCGGTCACCCGGACTGGGCCCCACGCGCCCGGAATGAGGGTGACAGCCAGATTATTCCCAATACCTCGCGCAGGTGCCGTATCCAGCTACGGTGTGCCATCAAAGACCAGCTGGCTACTGCGGCAAAGAGTATTTGGCTTGTTACGCCCTATTTTGTTCCTGACCGGGGCTTGCGCAAGCAACTTATCCTCGCCGCGCGCCGGGGAGTCGATGTCTGTATTCTGACCACCGAAAAAACAGACTCAGCACCCGCACAATGGGCCGCCCGGGCCTTTTACGGTGAGCTCATCGAAAACGGTGTCCGCATCTTCGAATACACGCCACGGCTTTTGCATGCAAAAGTTCTTCTTGTTGATGATAAGTGGGGAAGTATCGGAACTGCCAACTTTGATTACAGAAGCCTTTTTATCAACTATGAAGTAACGCTGATTTCAAGGAACGGCCCCTTAATCAATCAGCTGAAGAAAAACTTTTTGAATGATTTACAAGATTCAGCTGAGATCACCGGGATGGTCTGGAAGCGTCGTGGATTCATCCATGGCATCTACGATGTGTTTGGACGATTTCTGCGGAAGTGGCTTTAGCAAGGATGCTAAAGCCCACTCCTTTCAAACCATGCATCATAAATCCGCTTGTCCCATTTGCTCTGGAAGTAGGCGATAGCGGCTTTTTGGTCGTCCTTGGAGAGATCATCTCCGAAGGCCGGCATTTGCCCGCCCATGGGAGCTCCCCCTTGATTGATCGTGCCCATCAACATATCGAATGGATGATGCCAAGCGTGCCCCCTTCCGTTGAGTGGCGGCGGCGGATAGGAGCCATCTTCCAGGCGTTTCCTCCAATTGAAGGAACCTTGAGCGTTGGT
This sequence comes from Marinobacter sp., assembly GCA_018066865.1. Lineage (GTDB taxonomy): Bacteria > Pseudomonadota > Gammaproteobacteria > Pseudomonadales > Oleiphilaceae > Marinobacter. The sequence goes on from JAGPVT010000083.1 coordinate 3,753, forward strand.
GCCATGGCAGCTTGCGCAGTTGTCGTCGAATACGGTTTTACCACGCTCGATCTGGGCCTGGGTGTACCAGCGGCCCTCCACCGTCCCTTCGCTGCAGCCGCTGAGCAATGCAACCAAAAGAACGCCGAATAAGGCTTTTGTCCTAAGCATCGTATTTTTGTTTCTCGACTGCTGTACGTCTTTTTTTGCAGCTACTCAACTCAACCCTCAGATGGCATTGACCACTTCAGACAACATGTCCCTTACCTCACCCGCAATCTCCTTGAGTTGCTCATTACCAATTGCTGTCATAGATAAAACGGGATCAACCGCACTGACTTCAACACCCTCGGTTGTCTCGCGAAGAATGACGTTGCACGGCAGCATGGCACCTACCCGAGGTTCCACGCCGATCGCTTCCCAGGCCATGTTCGGATTGCATGCGCCGAGAATCAGGTAGGCAGACATGTCCTTGTCCAGTTTCTTTTTCATCGTCGCCTTGACGTCTATTTCCGTCAAAACTCCGAAGCCTCGGTCAGCCAGGGCCCGGCGTGTTCGTTCATCCACTTTCGCAAAATCGGCGTTTTCTATAACTCGATTTATTGTGTAGGACATGAGCTCCTCCCATTTCATTGTGTCTTAGACGTTTTAATCCAATTTAATTATCTCCAAATGGATCATTCACTCATTACGCGCTCCTGCTTTGTCTGCCGGCCACTCCGCAAACGCAACGAAGTACAGAAGGACCAGGTTCACAACCGGAATAAGAATCAATATTCCCATCCAGCCCGGGTAACCCGTGCGCTGACAGATTCGCCAGGCTGGTATAACCACTACAATGGCAATGACCAGCATCCATAGCCAATGCCCGGCCCACATGGTGTTACCAAACATATCCCCCTCTATCATGGGGTTACCCTCCGATGTACGTGTTGAATATCAGTGACTGTGCGCATTAGACTCATCACTTTTCATCGCTTTATTTCTGGCAGAAGACTTAAGGAATAGCTGCTCACCAACTGCAATAACAATCATCGTGGCCACCGCCACGCCAATCACGAAGGGGTCAGAGTTCATTTTGACCCAGACAAAGCCACCCAGAACTATCAAATCCAGGACGATCGCCACCGCGGGTATCCACCTCGTGGCCTTCACATCCTGATACAGGTAGCGCAGCACGCCCCAATGAATGGAGATATCCATAATCAGATAAAAGACGATGCCCAGAGCCGCGATCCTTGAGAGGTCAAAAAATGCAGTCAGAACCACGCCAAGTACCACAGTGTAAACAAGCGTGTGTTTCTGGATACTACCAGGCATCCTGAAGTGCTTGTGGGGTACCAGCTTCATCTCGGTCAACATCGCCAGCATGCGGGAGACCGCAAAAATGCTGGCGAGAATACCTCCGGCGGTGGCCATCATGGCAATTGCCACAGTGAACCACAGACCGTAGTCACCCAGTGCTGGACGCGCTGCAGCAGCCAGAGAGTAATCCCGGGTCTCAATGATCTCGGCGAGGGATAGATTGCTTGCGACAGCAAAGCCCACGAGGGTGTAAATCACAACGCAGGCAGCAATGGAGATCACGATGGCGCGACCTACGTTGCGGTGCGGATCCTTCACCTCGGCGCCACTATTGGCGATGGTGGTAAACCCCTTAAAGGCCAGTATGCCCAGTGCCGTTGCACCAAGGAAGTTGCCGACGACGCCGGTTTCGCCACTCCTGGAAAAATCGACAGCGAGACTGTCGGCCAACCAGACACCCACCAGTCCGAAGGCAAGAATGCCGCCAATTTTAAGGATGCCAACGAACGATGCGACACCCTGAACCCAGCGATTGCCAAGCAGGTTAATCACGAATGCAACCAAAATAAGCGACACACCCAATATCGACACTATTTGCCCGCCTTCATCACCCCCGAACAACTGCATGGTGTAGGAGCCGAACGTGCGGGCCAGAAAGCTCTGGGCAATCACCATCGAGAAATACATCAGCATGGCGTTAAACGCCGTCGGTAACCGATCGCCGTAGGCCTTATGCAGGTACATGCCGATACCGCCTGCTGACGGGTAGGCATTAGAGATTTTGATATAGGAATAGGCACTAAAGGAAATGACGATTGCGGCTGCCAGAAAGGCCAGCGGAAAGAGCGCACCGGCCATCTGGGCCATTTGCCCGGTAAGCGCAAATATGCCGGCGCCAATCATGACACCGGTTCCGAGCATGACTGTCCCTGAAAGCGTCAGGCTACCTTCCTTGTAGCGAGAAGTTCTGTCTTGCTCGTTGCTCATTCAACCTCCTGTTATTTTTTCATGGGTGGAATTTTTGAACAACAAAAGGGTTCGTGCTTGGCATTGGCACGAACATTGTCATCGCCGAATCGATACCACGCGAGTGCTCGGCGCTGCCACCAGCCGCGCTTTAAGGCACCTCCGCGAGCTCCAACCAGCTCAATCAGATCGTCAGTAGACCAATGTGTGCCGTCAAAGGTAACAATCAGTTTGCCGTCCGGTTTGCCCTCGGCGAAATCAACGCACGGATGATGATTCAGCTCCTGAATAAATTCTTCCAACTGAATCTCTGTAAGACCTTCGACCGCCAATTTGCGGCGCAGCAGAAATTGCGCCTGATTTGTTGCTTTATGAGCTTTAGTCATGATCTTGCTCCTGTCGCCTGCTTCCTTAGTCTCTATCACAACATGCCAGGCTGAACCCCAACTGAAAATTGAGAGGGCAAACGATCTGTTTATACCGAAGTTTGAGCTACATCAAATTGTGAGGAAAAAGACCGAGGACGGCTGTCCTCGGTCTTTTTGTAGCTTCAGAAGGAGAGCCTTGCTCCAACGACAGCAAACCAATCCTCTGTGCTGCCACTACCTGCCCTGGCGAAGTCTGCCGTGTCGCCATATTTACGTTCGTGAACGATACCAACGTAAGGCGAGAAAGCGCGGTCAATAAGATCATAGCTCAACCGCAACCCGGTTTCTGTCGATACCAGGCCCTTGCCTACACCGATTTCCCGATCCTCACTGAACGCCACTGTTGCATCCAGGGACGCGGTGAGTATCCAGTAGTTGGTGAAGAGCAGTTCATACTCCGCATCAAGATCAGCGGACGTGTCGCCATCCTTGCTCACGTAAAAGTTCGTATCGATTTCAAACCACTGCGGTGCCAAGCCTGCGACGCCGAGAACCGCGTAAGTGCGATCAGTGCCTTCCGGTGTGTCAAACCGTACCCCGGCTTTTGCATCGAAGAACTTCGATATCGGGATTTGACCCACCAACTGATTTTCGAGAGTTTCATAGGCCTGCTCTTCAATAGAATACTCACCTTTCGTAATCCACCGAGCCTTAAAATTGTCGGTGCCGTAGAAGAAGTCGGCGTCCCAAACGCCTATTTCCTCATCATCGTCACTGTAACGGTATTCAAATTCCTCAAATTGCGCTCCCCATACCTTTAACGGCTCCTTCCGTTCAGTAGTGTCCGGCATACGCTCTTGAGCGGTCGCTAGCGCCGGAATAACTCCCAGCCCCAAAACCGTACTTACAATCAAAGGCGTCCAGAGTTTCATACGTCACCTCCAATATCGCCCGACTGTTCACTGGATGCGGCCTGAGTGGAGTCCGGCCCACCTTCAACAATCACCTTGCGGAACATGCCAGCGGCCATGTGATACGTCAGGTGGCAATGGAAGGCCCACTGTCCAGGTGCATCGACTTCGGTTTCCATATAAACCGTGGTGCCGGGCTGCACACTGACGGTATGCTTGATCGGATTCCATTGGCCAGCGCCGACATCGAGAATCGACCACATACCGTGCAGGTGCATGGGGTGCGTCATCATCGTTTCATTCACAAATTTGAACCGGACTCGTTCGCCATATTTGAGGCGAATGGCGTCAGCGTCTTCGTATTTAACGCCGTTGATGCTCCAGGTGTAGCGTTCCATGTTTCCGGTAAGGCGCAACTCGATTTCACGTGTTGGCTCCCGCTCTTCATAGAGCGGCTTCTGTGCTTTCAGATCGGCATAGGACAGGAATTTACCGCCATTCGCCGCTGTTGGAACAAGGCCACTTCCGTTGGCATAGAACGGATCACTTGCACCGCCCTCGGGCATCATCATCGATCCATGATCCATGTTGGCCATCGTCGAGTGATCCATGTCTTGCATCTCTGGCTGATCCATACCCTTCATCTGGGAGTGATCCATGCCAGACATACCGGCCATCTCGTTTGCGGCGCCCATGTCGCCGTGATCCATACCTGGCATATCACCATGATCCATGCCAGGCATACCGCCCATGTCAGCCATGGTCAATCTTGCGGGCTCACGTAATCCTGGAACAGGAGCTTCCATCCCCTCTTCTGGTGCCAGCGTTGCTCTCGCATATCCGGAGCGCCCCATAGACTCTGCAAAAATCGTATAGGCCTGCTCGTCTTTGGGTCGAACGATCACATCGTAGGTTTCCGCAACGCCAATACGGAACTCATCTACGTTGACAGGCTGTACGTTATTGCCATCGGCTTGCACAACGGTCATGTTCAGGCCCGGAATCCGAATATCAAAGTAGGTCATCGCTGATGAGTTGATAAAACGTAGCCGAATACGCTCGCCGGGCTCAAAGATGCCGGTCCAATTCTGCTTCGGACCTTTGCCATTAATCATCCCGGTGAAGCCCTGCAGATCTTCGACATCGGCTTTCATCATACGCATGTCGCCCCAGGCCAGCCGATCCTTCACTGTGTTCAGAAAGCCATTTTCCGAAACGTCCGAAAAGAACTCCCCGACGGTTTGCTGTTCACGGTTGTAGTAATCCGGCGTCACCTTGAGGTTGCGCATGACCCGCTCGCTGGAATGCGGGTGTTTGTCGGTCAACTGAACCACGTATTCGCGATCATAGCGAAACGGTTCACGCCCTTTTGGCTCGATAATAATAGAGCCAAAAGCGCCCTCAGGCTCCTGAAAACCCGAATGGCTGTGAAACCAGTAGGTTCCTGACTGGGTAATGGGGAAATTGTAGGTGAATGTCTCTCCCGGTTTGATGCCTGGAAAGCTGATGCCCGGAACACCGTCCTGCTGGAACGGAAGGATCAAGCCGTGCCAATGAATAGAGGTCGTCTCATCAAGATTGTTCGTAACGTTGATAGAAACCTCTTCGCCTTCCTTAAAGCGTAGAACGGGGCCAGGAGACTTGCCGTTGTACCCGACTCCCTTCTTTATAAAGTCCCCGGTATCGATTTCGACCCGATCCACTGTCAGGTTGTATTCACCCGCTAAACCGATTGTCGGCAAAAGCAGACCCAGAGCGCATGCAATAAGGGTTCCCTTCATGATCAACTTCCCCCGAATTACTGCGTTGTATTCAAAGGTTTCAACTCACCTGCGAGTGAGCGAACGCCAGAGTCTCCCTGGTTGAAATTCACTTCGCCATACATACCAGCCTGGTAGTGCCCCGGAACGTTGCAGGCAAATTCAATATCGCCTTTCTCGGAAAACTTCCAGACAACTTCCTGGCTCTTACCCGGCTCCAATAACACGCTGTTCGGGTCGTCATGCTTCATGGACTGGCCGTTCCCCATGTCCATCTCCATCATTTCATGATTGAGCTTACCCCCTTGAATAATGCCGTGCTCAACCATCATCATCATTTCTTTTTGATGCGCTTCGTGCATGGCTGGGGTGCCAATATTGAATTCATGCACCAGCTTGCCCTTATTCTCAACAACAAAACGTACTGTTTCGCCAGGAGTCACCTCGATTTCTTCAGGCTCGTAGTAGTTGTCGTACATCTCGACAGTAATACTGCGGCTGACATCCGAGGCTTTACCCGGTTCACCGTTGTTGGCGCCGTGACCGTGCCCACCTCCGTGTGCACCAGCGCCAAGAGCTGTTGCTGAAATTGACATGGCGAGTGCTGCAACTACGAACTTTGATGAGGTCATCAAACTTTCTCCTGTTAAATGGCTTATCTTTACACTTCTATTGTTTTGCCCGGAAACCTGGGCACTTGGTTAAAACGATTGCTATCATCGCGCATGAACCTGAACCCTTTCTGAAAATAGTGGACTTTTTGCTGCTCAGACCTTTTGCTGTTCAGGTTGAATTCAGGTTAAACAGTAACACTGTCAAGCTCTGTTTTGGCCAAACAAAGGAAACATCAAATGAGATTACTGCTGGTTGAGGACGACCGACTGCTCGCTGAGGGGCTTGCCAGCCAACTTGAGAAAGCCGGTTTCAGCGTAGACGTCACCCGCACCGCCAAAGAGGCCACGACTCTGGGTGCGCAGGAAGATTACAAAGCAAGCGTGTTGGATCTCGGGTTGCCTGACGGAAATGGCCTGGACGTACTGAGAAAATGGCGTACGAACAAAGTTACCTTTCCGGTACTGATCCTGACCGCAAGGGGGGATTGGCAAGATAAAGTGAACGGCCTTAAAGCAGGTGCAGACGACTACCTAGCTAAACCCTTTCAGACCGAAGAACTGATTGCCAGACTGAACGCCATCATGCGCAGAAAAGAAGGCAGAGTTCACTCGTCTGTGAAAGCAGGGCGTTTTGAGCTGGATGAGAACCGGCAGTGCCTGAAGGTCGACGATGGTACAGAATACAGCCTGACCGGCACGGAATTCCGACTGCTGCGATGCCTGATGGGCCGGCCTGGTCATATTTTCTCCAAAGAACAGCTTATGGAGCAGCTTTACAATCTTAACGAAAGCCCAAATGAAAATATCATCGAAGCCTATATCCGGCGCCTGAGAAAGTTGATCGGGCCGGAGACCATCGCAACGCGGCGTGGACAGGGATATCTGTTTAATGACGCTCTTTAGAAAGCCTGTCTCTGTAAAAAGTGCGCTTCTGCTCCTGCTGTTACCTGCAGGGATTGCCCTGTTGGCTATCGCATCGCTTGTACACGGGCTACTTCTGGAAAGGATGTCCAAGGAGTTTATAGAAAGCCGCCTGAAAGACGAAGTGGCCTTCCTGGAGCACCATATTCGCCAAGCCGAAGGCCAAATAGATGCGCTTCAGACCGGCGATTATTTTGAGGAAGTTTTTCATCATGCTTTTGCTATCCAGTCCCCGACGCAAACCGTCATATCTCCGCAGTCCTGGCGCCCGCTGCTGGACCCGTTACTGCAGTCTGATGAACAGGCAAGTATCAGAGTACATGACGCAAAGATATCCAACGCGCCGTCCGACATTCTCGTCTATCGAAAATCATTTGTTGTAAAAGACACTCCTATTACAGTGATCGTTTCAGAAGACATGGGGACGCTGCAAAACGGCCAGACAGAACTGCATGCGTGGACGACGATCGTATCGGCCATGCTGATTTTTTTGCTGGTGGGGATTATCTGGCTTGGCGTCAACCTGTCAATGCGGCCCGTTGTCTCGCTCCAGGCCGCTCTCAAAAGATTACAGAGCGGCGAGATATCGCGAATCAACGCACAGGCTCCGGAAGAATTCCGGCCATTAGTAGAACAACTCAATCAACTACTGGATTCTCTGGATCAACGGCTTGAGCGCTCCCGGGAAGCGCTCGCGAACCTGTCTCATAGCGTTAAAACGCCCATCGCGGCCGTTAGACAGGTTCTCGAAGATACTAGCCGCCCGCTTGATAATATCCTGAGACATGAAATGGGGTCACGCCTGAGCGATATAGACAGGCAATTGGAAGCGGAAATGCGGCGCGGTCGGTTTGCCGGGCCACAGATTGGTAAAAGCGCGCATCCAGTGAAGCAAGCCCGCGATCTCCTATGGATGCTGGGCCGGCTTTACCCGGAAAAGTCATTCGAGCTATCAACATCCCTCACCGACGAGTCTCGCTGGCCGATCGAGGAGCATGATCTAAACGAAATATTGGGGAACTTACTCGATAATGCCGGCAAATGGTCCACAGAATGCGTTGAGCTCTCTTTGAAGCAGCATAACTGCCTGGCACAAATCATCGTAACGGATGATGGCCCCGGAGTTGCAGAGGATGAAAGGATGTACTTGGGCCAGAGAGGGCGACGGCTGGATGAACAAACTCCCGGCCACGGACTGGGTCTTGCTATCGTCCGCGAGATTGTCGCTCGTTATAAGGGCAATGCCTCCTTTTCAGCTGGGTCAAAAGGCGGTTTGAAAATACAAATCGAAATCTCTGTGTGTTGATTCCTGCCCAATCACGCGTGCCCGTTCCAAGCGGAGAAATTCAGCCTCTACTTGGCATAGACGTCGCAGGCGCAGAACTCACACCAACACTTGCCGTGTTTTAGCGATGTAGTGATGGACCCGGCGCTCAGTTTCGGGGTCAACCATGTTTTCCGGGCGGCGACCATTTGGGCAAGGCATGCGTGGTGTTGTGCCAAACAACCGACAAATCAAAGGGCGTTCCTCGTACACAGTGCAACCATCCGGGCCAAGGTGCACGCAACTGAGATCGCCTAATGCGGCTTCATGTTCGGCGTCAGATTTAACCGGCAAGCGCGACATCTCTTCTGAAGAAGTCGTCACTGGGCCGCAGCAATCGTGACAACCCGGCACACATTCGAACGTTGGAATACGCTCGCGAAGTCGCGCGATAATATCTCGATTACGGTACATTATGACCACCATTTATACAGTTTTTTCTCCGGCTTACTCGCGCAAATATGACTGAAACTTTGATCAGAAGCCATGGCTGCCTACAATCCTCTGAAAAACGCGCAAATCACCACCTGCCATCCTTTGCATCAAAGCCCTTGAACACCTCGGCGCAGCCAGGAATGCACGAAGACAACATTTTGTTACAAAATAATAAAGAAAATCGGTTGATTTCATATCTACATAGAAAATTAGCCTTATCGACTCTGGAAACTATAAAATATTACACGCCCATTTAAATAAAAATTTTATAAGAATGTAATAATTTAATATTATCTATCGACAAAAATCCAACCGTTAATTTTTAATTTTCACCCCATTATTTAGTGTCCCACCACCAATTGAAAAATAATTCACCTATTTGCATTTTTTTAGCGCATAGTACCAATCCCTCCTACCGTCTAAGGTCCAGTTCTAGACGGAAAATGCTCAAGATCAACACCTTACTCGTAATTTAGACAACCTCTATCTTGTGGCATAAACGCATGCCAGGTGAAAATCAGGAAGCCCTCCGATAAGAGCATCCCTCTTACCGCCAGTAATCGCAGTGAATATTGATCTGCGATCAAAATATTTAATGGATAAACTTCATGACCACGCTAAGAAGATATGCAAATCGGACCTTATGGTTCAGCGCAATCATGCTCACCGCTTTTGTGGCAGGATGTAATAGTGATAGCAATAAAAGTAGCACCAGCCCAATTATACCCACGGTTACGGTGACATCTACCGACCCGGCCGATACCGCCACATCTGTACCACTGAATAGCAAAGTCGTTGCCAACTTCAGTGAAGCGATGGACGCTACAACCATTGACAGCTTAAGCTTCACCGTTGTTGGGGCGTCTGAACCCGCACTCATCGGCACTATCAGTACTGATGCCAACAGCAATAGTGCAACATTTACACCTGTCAGTAATTTCACCGCCAGCACGCTATACACTGCCACCATTACCACGGCGGCAAAAAGCGTCTCGGGTAAATCACTGGCAGAGGACTATGTCTGGAGTTTTACCAGCGGCACCACAACTGACTTGGACGCTCCCACGGTAAGTTCCACTGACCCAGCCAATAATGCCACGGATTTTGCACTCAACCGAAGCATCACGGCTGTGTTTAGTGAAACACTGGATCCTGCCAGCGTTAATCCGGACAGCTTCACTCTGACTGCAGGCTCGGGCGCAACATCAGTATCAGGTGCCGTGAGTTATTCGAACAGACTGGTGACCTTTAACCCTGCGAGTAATCTTGCTGCCAGCACACTCTATACCGCTACGTTGACAACAGGTGTTACCGATCTCGCAGCCAACGCGCTCGCAACCAACTTCGTCTGGACATTTGAGACCGGCACAGCCATCGCGACAGGCCCGAAACCCGTCAATCTCAGAACAGCCGGGGATTTTGTGATACTGACAAAAACGGGTATTACCAATGTGCATACATCCGCTATCACCGGGAATATCGGTGCCAGCCCGATCACTGCGGCTGCCATGGATAATGTTTTTTGTTCGGAAATCACCGGCACCATTTACGGCGCTGATAACTTTTATAAAGGTAGTGGCGACGTAACATGTTTTGCCGGGGCAGCACCGGACAACACACTGGTTGCCAACGCGGTACTCGACATGGGAACGGCCTATACCGATGCGGCGGGCAGAACAACACCTGACTTTACCGAACTGTACGCAGGTGATATCAGCGGTCAGACACTGGTTCCCGGTCTTTATAAATGGGGTACAGACGTGTTGATCAATACTGATGTGACGCTTTCGGGTAACGCCAACGATGTCTGGATCTTTCAGATAGCCCGCGATGTTATTCAGGCAAGTGATACCGAAGTGTTCTTAACGGGTGGCGCTGTGGCGGAGAACGTCTTCTGGCAGGTCGGCGGCGGCACAGGTGTGGCACTTGATACAGGTGCAACCTTCACAGGCATAGTCCTCGCTGAAAAAGGCATTACAGTTAATACTCGCGCAACGGTTAACGGCAGGCTGTTATCACAGACCGCAGTAACCCTGCAACAAAACATAGTTAAAGATCCTACAGCTCCGTAAATAAAAGTGGACGGTGAATAAAAGAATGAAACCGGGATGAAGAAACCTGAAAAGCCGCACAGATTTCCGTGCGGCTTTTCAGTCCTTGGTTCAGGGGTTCCGCGTACCAAAGCCGTGAACTACATTTCGTGCGCTTTCAGCATCTCTTTAGTATCCGCTGCGGCTTTTTGAGCCGTGGCGAGATCGTCACTGTCGAGCCCGCTCTGTACCATATCGACGGCCTCCTTCAGCGCCTGTTTCCGAGCGGCATCCGTGGTGTCGGGAATGGCACCATTACCCATGCCCTGGCAGGGATTTATCTCATTGGCGTCGAAGCCTTGACCATCCGGCCCGACAAGACAGTTCAGAGTATGATGCAAATGCGCACGCACCCCTTTAATATCACTCACCGAGGCTGCCAGCCCCGCATGTACGGCGGCAGTCTTCACTTCCGGGGCCTGGTCTGCGGCCAATGCGGATGATGAAATCACAAGTGCCAGCGCCGTTCCGAAAGCTGCGGAAACGATCCGTACAAAAAGGCTGGGGCGAAGGGTCAAGCCAGACTGAATATTCATCGGTGCTCCTCCTTAACATGGTAAAACTACGGTAGCTGGGACAACACGTTTACCAACTTTTCCTGATAAGAATAGCAGTTATTTTGCAGAGCGAGGCCTGATTCAAGTCCTGCGGTTATCTTGCGGCTGGCAAGCAACAGCAACGTCAGCCAGGTCTCAGCACTATCGGACGAATTCGGAACCAGACAGTAGACGTGGGTGGCAGCAGTATGCCGTGAAAAAAAGGGTTCACCGGCCATTCAGGGAATGCGCCTCCCCTATTTCCGCCCAGTGCGTGATGCTTCGTTTGTCGCCATCCCAGAAGTATTTCAAGTGCGGCCCTTGCACAGGGACAGTGACAGCTTTCGGTTTGAACGCTGCAATGCACTCACTACCTGGGTGCCGAACGCTGTTGTACAGAAACCCATTTGATCCTTTGGAACGCCAGCGTCGCGCAAACTGCTGGCTCAACCCGTAATCATCAGCGTCCGGATTGTGCAGGTCGGCAAACTCCGGCCCCCGGATGTCGTGCATCTCCAAAGCCACGCAACCAATGTAGGCTCTCATGGTGAGCTCTATGGATTCTTCATTGGCGGCCGCCATCTCACGTGCTTTGTGAAATACCGTCTCCTGGATCGCAGCTTCAAGAGTATTCGCGGCGTAATAGACCCCGAAATGCCTGTTAGCGAAACGGCTTCCAAAGCCAATGTGCGTAAACGACGCCATCACGGGCGTACTGCCAGGGCCACTAATGCGATCGCCGGGGCTTACCAATTCGATATCGCCTGCTTCATCAAGCAGCCGTGGGTTGGTCATGCCTTCAATCTCATACGCCAGCTCAAATTCGTCGGGCTCGTAGATGCGCTCGAAGAGATCTATGGGCGGGTAATGGCTGGGAATAATCCGGTAAGTTTGCCACTCAGGAAGGCGCAGTGGAGGGGTGGAGAACATCACCACCCCCGTTTGGCATCAAAATACTGACGGGTCAGCATAAGATTCATCATTGACCCTTGCGTCATGAACTCCATTGCAGACTTGCCGCAAAACGGCACCTCAGATGACTTCAAGCGGATTCTGCGGTTGGCTCGCTCATGGGTCGGGTACAGGAGCTGAAGAGCCTTGTAGATGCCCAGGATATAACTGATGCGCTCCATTGTGTCATTGGAGAGCTTGGTCGGGTTCAGCTTTGCGTAGTTGTAGAGTGTTGTTCTGGACGGGCCGCCCAGAAGCTTGCTCCGTTCTTCAACATTACACCCCCACTCTTCGGTTACCCGAAAGAAGCCCTTCAACGCAACCCGCCCTTTTTCAGCTTCGCGATCACCGTCAATGTTTTTACGTTCAATGACAGCCGTCATGATTTACCTCCCTCCACATCATGTTCAACTATGAACAATATAGCATAATTTGTTCATATATAAACAGAGAGCGTCGGCAGCGATATTCAGGTGCCATTTGCCCAATGTTCAAGAAAAAGTTCCCGCGCCCTCTTTGTCCTGCCATAGGTACGGGTAATGGTGCAGATCTCTAATGAGTAGTGTTTGGCTTCCGGCACCAGAGCGCGCAAGTCCCCTTCATCTACGTAGCGCTGAACGTAGGCGTCTGGCATGAACCCGATATAGGCGCCAGACAGGATCATTACGAGTCGGGCTTCGTAGAAATAAGAGATCGCTGCCTTGTTCATATCGGCCAGCTGGGCACCAACCTCCGGGCTGGTGTGAATGCCTGCATGAACAACTTTACTGGAGAGGATCTGGTCCAGCAGCTGGGGCGATGACTTTGCGTTGTAAAGCGGGTGCGTGCGACTGCAGTACAAGTGGCAGTCATCCACGTACAGAGGGCGATAATCCAGCCCGGAAAGCTGACGATGCTGAGGAATAAGGCCAATATCCGCCTCATCGTTCAGAACCATTCGTTCGATGTCGCTCAGCGACTTAACGTCCAACAGTACATTGACATCGGGCGCGGCTTTGGAGAATCGGGCAATTGCCTCCGAAAGCCCGGATTGCGGGTCCATACAGATGGTATCGCTGGCGATAACACGCAGTTCACCGGTGAGGCTTACATGCAGAGCGTTCACACCTGAGCGAAAACCTTCAAGGGCCGAAAGCAGCGTCTTCATTAGCTCATAGACATCGGCTCCCTCTTCTGTAAGAGAGAAACCGCTTCGGCCGCGAAAACAGAGTTTGAGATTCAGGCGGTCTTCCAGATTTGCGATGTGAGTACTGATTGTCGAGCGGCCAATATTCAGCTCCCCTTCTGCTGCGGCAAATCCGCCACTCTCCACCACGGCTTTGAATACTTTGAGCAGACGTATCTCGTAATCGCCCACCTGCCCCAGCCTGACTTTCAGATCTTTCTTCATTGTTTGACCGCCCTCAACGTATACGCCTGATCAATCATGTTTATCACACAAACACTTGGCCTTACCATCATGCACCTGTATGAGTCCCATTTTTTTGGCACGTTTTTGGAGCCCTGTATGACGTTAAAACTGAACCAACCCGACTTGTTCCGCGATCGCGCTTTTATCGATGGACAGTGGGTCCAGGCTGCTAAATTACGCTCGTTTCCCGTTTTTAACCCCAGCACCGGCGCTAAGCTTGGCTCCGTACCAGACCTGGGGGCAGAGGAAACCCGTGCCGCGATCGACGCTGCAGAAAAAGCACTGAAACCCTGGCAGGCCCTGACCGCAAAAGAGCGCTCCATCCTGCTGCGCAACTGGTTCAACCTTATCCTTGCGCACCAGGATGATCTTGCCACCATCATGACCAGTGAACAGGGAAAACCGTTTGCTGAAGCCAAGGGTGAAGTCGCCTACGGCGCGTCCTTTGTTGAATGGTTTGCAGAAGAAGCCAAGCGCATTTATGGCGACGTTATTCCTGCCCACGGCCCGGACAAGCGGCTGGTGACCATCAAGCAGCCCATAGGTGTGGTTGCGGCGATCACGCCCTGGAACTTCCCTATTGCCATGATCACCCGGAAAGTTGCTCCAGCTTTGGCAGCGGGATGCACCGTTGTAATCAAGCCAGGTGAAGATACCCCACTGTGTGCGCTGGCATTGGCAGAGCTGAGCCTTCAGGCCGGTATTCCAGCAGGCGTTCTGAACGTTGTTACCACACTGCAGGCTCCGGAAGTTGGCCGCACACTGTGTGAAGATTCCCGCGTGCGCAAGCTGTCTTTCACGGGTTCTACACCGGTAGGCAAACTGCTTATGCGCCAGTGCGCGGATACGGTAAAGAAAGTCTCTCTTGAGCTGGGCGGAAACGCGCCATTTATTGTTTTTGATGATGCCGACGTAGACGCAGCCATCGCTGGACTGATGGCTTCCAAGTTCCGCAACGCAGGTCAGACCTGCGTGTGCACCAACCGAATTCTGGTTCAGGACGGCGTTCACGACCTGTTTGTTGAAAAGCTTAATGCAGCCGTGCAGAACCTTAACGTAGGCGATGGCTTCGGTGAGGCCGTTACCATTGGCCCGCTGATCAACGATAAAGCCGTGAGCAAAGTACACGGGCTGGTTGAGGACGCGCTTGCTAACGGTGCGAAGATTACGCAGCAGAATACCGCCATTCCGGACAACCCGAACTTCTACCCGCCCACCGTGTTGACCGGCGTAACCGCAAGCATGTCGATCGCAACAGAAGAGATTTTTGGCCCTGTGGCGACGGTGTTCCGATTTAGCGAGGAATCAGAAGCCGTAGCGCTGGCAAATGATACGCCTTTTGGCCTTGCCGCTTATTTCTACAGCCGCGACATCGGCCGGGTCTGGCGTGTAGCCGAAGCACTTGAGTACGGCATGGTCGGAATCAATGAAGGCATCATTTCCACAGAAGTCGCACCTTTTGGCGGCATCAAGGAATCAGGCATTGGCCGTGAGGGCTCTCGCTATGGCATCGATGACTTCGTTGAAATCAAATACCTGTGCATGGGCGGCATCCGCTGAACTGCCTTACAAACTATGGAGAACACACTCATGTCCAATGAATCTCTGCATCACCGTCGCGCCGCAGCCATGGCTCAGGGCCAGGGCGCTTTGCACCCGGTATACGTAGACAAAGCGCTTAATGCTGAAATATGGGATGTCGAAGGCAATCGTTTTATCGATCTGGGTGCGGGTATTGCCGTCAACAACACCGGCCATAGCCACCCGCGCATTCAGGCGGCCGTTCAGGCACAGGTAGAACGCTTTAGCCATACCTGCCTGATGGTCACGCCCTATGAGTCTGCCGTCGAGCTGGCCGAGAAACTCAATGCCATCGCGCCAGGGGATACACCGAAGAAAAGTATCTTTGTAACCACCGGCGCAGAAGCGGTTGAAAACTGCGTGAAAATTGCCCGTTCATACACCGGGCGCCCTGGCGTTATTGCCTTCAAGGGCGGTTTTCATGGCCGTACCAACCTGACCATGGGGCTTACGGGCAAGGTTAAGCCTTACAAGGTCGGCTTCGGTCCGTTCCCGGGCGAGATCTACCATGCGCCCTTCCCCAATGCTTATCACGGCGTCTCGGTTGAAGAGTCCCTGCAAGCCCTTGATGATTTGTTTGTGTGCGATATCGAGCCGAATCGGGTCGCGGCTATTATTATCGAGCCTGTTCAGGGTGAAGGTGGTTTCTACCATGCCCCCGCAGAATTCCTGCAGGCCTTGCGCCAGCGCTGCGATGATCACGGCATCCTGCTGATTGCCGATGAAATCCAGACCGGCTTTGCTCGCACCGGCCGGATGTTTGCAATCGAATACGCCAACGTTGAGCCAGATCTGATGACCATGGCCAAGGGCATTGCCGGGGGCTTCCCGATCGCAGCCGTTGTGGGCAAGGCCGAGATTATGGATCAGCCGGCACCCGGCGGTCTTGGCGGCACCTACGGTGGCTCCCCGATCGGCTGCGCAGCTGCGCTCGCCGTGCTGGATGTTATCGAAGAAGAACAACTGTGTGAACGTGCGCTGCAGATTGGCGAGCGGCTCACTGGGCGTCTCAGGCAACTGCAATCACGCTTCCCGCAGCGCATCGGCGACGTGAGGAACCTGGGTGCCATGATCGCTATGGAGCTGGTGGTTGACGGTGATGTTAACCGGCCCGACCCGGAGCTGACCAAAGCCGTTGTTACCGAGGCCGCCAAAGCGGGTGTGATTCTTCTGTCCTGCGGTATCCGCGGCAACGTGATTCGCTTCCTGCCGGCGTTGACGATCAGTGATGCGCTGATTGATGAGAGTATGGACATTCTCGACTCGTGTTTTTCCGCTCTTAGCGGAAGCAGTGACTAAACGATCTGAAGTACCTTTGGCGCCTTCGGGCGCCTTTTTTTTGCAAAATATACCTTGGGGGGTATATAGGCGCCCATAGCGAACTCGTAATGTTGTCGTAACTGCCCAATAACCCAGAACCATCCCGGGAGCGACACCTTGCTGACACCCTCTCACCCAAATTCCTTCTATGCAGCGTCCGCTAATGACACACGGATGCGACTGCCGCTTCAGGAAAATGTTAAAGCAGATATTTGCGTTATCGGCGCCGGTTACACCGGTATGTCGACCGCCCTGCACCTCGCGGAAAATGGCTACAAGGTTATCGTCCTGGAAGGCAGCAGAATAGGCTTCGGCGCATCTGGCCGTAATGGCGGGCAGATCGTTAACAGCTACAGCCGTGATGTTGATTTCATAGAGAAACACTACGGCAAACACGCCGGCGCCGAGATGGGCGAGATGGCCTTTGAGGGCGGTCGTATCATTCGCCGATTTGTTGAACAGTACGATATTAAATGCGATCTGAAGCCAGGCGGTATCTTCGCAGCTTGTAACAAGCGCCAGCTCTCGGAGCTTGAAGCAAAGAAACCGCTGTGGGAATCCCATGGCCACACGGGCCTGGAGCTTCTCGATAAAGAACAGCTTAAATCCTACGTGGGCTCGGATCGTTATGTTGGTGCTTTGCTGGACAATACGGGCGGTCATTTTCACCCTCTGAACCTGGTACTCGGTGAAGCGGCAGCATTCGAGTCGCTCGGAGGTACCATTTATGAAAGTTCACCGGCCATCAGCGTTCAGGAAGGCGCAATGGCCGTTGTAAAAACAGAATTCGGCAGCGTGACTGCGGATTACGTTGTGGTAGCGGGTAACGCTTACCTTAATGGCCTTATCCCCAAACTCGAATCCAGGGCAATACCCTGCGGAACTCAGGTGGTTACTACAGAGCCACTGTCCGAAGAGGTTCAGAAGCGTTTACTACCGAAAGACAACTGCATAGAAGACTGCAACTACCTGCTTGATTATTACCGACTGTCCGGCGATGGCCGCCTCATCTATGGCGGCGGCGTGACCTATGGCGCGCGTGAACCAGACAAAATCGAATCTTTGATAATGCCGAACATGCTCAAGACGTACCCGGAACTGAAAGGCGTGAAAATTGATTACGCATGGACAGGCAACTTCCTGCTCACTCTGATGCGTTTACCCCAGCTGGGCCGCATCGGCGGTAACATTTTTTATGCTCAGGGTTACAGCGGTCACGGCGTGACCTGCTCCCACCTTGCCGGGAAAGTCCTTAGTGATGCCATCCGTGGCCAGGCAGAACGCTTTGACGTATTTGCAGGCTTGCCCCAATACAACTTCCCGGGTGGTCGTCTTTTTCGCATTCCACTGACCGCTCTGGGGGCATGGTATTACAACTTACGCGACCAGCTTGGCGTGTAATAAGTCGTGACTTCACTGACACAACCAATAAGAAGTATTCCTTAATGCCCGCGGTGAGGCCAACACCGCGTTTTCCCAAAACAACAAAATACGGGTATCAAAATGTCTCAGAACACCATAGCAACAGCAGGTGCATTTTCGCCTTTGGAACAAGAAACCATTGAGAGCCCGAGGCGTGGGCCAATCTACTCATTACTCTTCTACGGCTCGATCATGGCGGGTTTCGCTTACCTGTCTACGCAGTATGCTGATGGAGAATCCTACGGCTTGGTCAGCCTTCTCCCCTCGCTATTGATTATATTCGCAGCAATTAAAACCAAAAAACCACTGGAGTCTCTTTTTGCGGGTGTTATTGCCGGGCTTCTGTTGCTTGAGCCTACCACCCTCATCACCAGCCTTGGCGATATTTCCATGGGCGTTGTGCAGAACGAGACCATCGCCTGGATCGTTCTGGTTTGCGGAATGATGGGCGGGCTGATCAACATACTGGAGCGCGGCGGCAGCGTCCTGAGCTTTGGTGAACTTCTTGCCGCTCGCATCAAAACAAGGCGCGGGACAATGCTGACAACCTCGTTTCTCGGTCTGGCTGTTTTCATAGACGACTACCTGAACTCGTTGGCAGTTTCTGCCTCTATGAAGAACCTGACTGATCGCTTCAGGATTTCCCGCGAAAAGCTGGCGTTTCTGGTGGATTCCACAGCGGCACCGGTCTGTATTCTTGTGCCACTGTCGACCTGGGCCGTTTATTTCGGTGCCTTGCTGGAAGAAAACGGTGCCGTACCGGATGGCCAAGGTATGTCCCTCTACATTGAGTCCATTCCTTATATGGCCTATGGCTGGGCTGCTCTGATCGTAGTTATGCTGGTTGCAACCGGCATTCTGAAGGATTTTGGGCCCATGAAGGCTGCAGAGCAGCGCGCCAAAAATGGTCAGCCAATTCCAGAGGGTGTCGAAGCAATCGGTTTTGATACATCGCACATCCAACGTCCGCCTATGATGGTGGGATTGATGAACTTTATCCTGCCGATGGCGGTGCTGATTGCAGCCAGCGTCTACTACGACATTGACCTGCTGCTTGGGGCTCTGGTTGCTTCCGGCTTCACCATGGTGCTGTATTTTATCCAGCGTCTGATGACCTTCGGTCAACTCGCCGATGCCATGCTGGATGGTTTCAAAGTGATGCTCCATCCAATTGCGGTGGTTGCCGCTGGCTTCATGATCAAAGAGATCAATGATCAGCTCGGCATGACCTCCTACATTATTGAGTCTGTGGCACCGTACTTGTCGAAGGAGCTTTTGCCGGCATTCGTGTTTGTTACCATGGCTGCGGTTGTTTTTGCTACGGGTTCAAGCTGGGGTGTGTTCGTCGTATCCATTCCGATCGTGATTCCGCTGGCGCAATCCATGGATATGTCCATGCCTCTGACGGTGGGCGCCCTGCTTTCTGCGTCTGCGTTTGGAAGCCATGCCTGTTTCTTCAGTGACTCAACTGTGTTGTCGTCTACAGGATCTGGTTGTACACCTATGCAGCATGCACTGACCCAGTTTCCCTACGCCATGATCGGCGCGGCTCTGGCGTTCGTTTCATTTATCATCATGGGATACGCTGTAACCTGATCTGTTTGGCGAAAACAAAGAAAAGGGGCGGAACCTGAAGTTCTGCCCCTTTTTTTCTTTCTGCTCCCGGTACAAGCAGTCTCTATTCTTGCGCTCAGCTTTTCGATGTCTCTTGCACATCAGCACCGGCAGCATCTTGCTGGGTCGGTTCCCCGCGCTGCAGAAAGCTCGCCATCCAGTGTGCAATGGCGATTGAATCCGTCGCAGCCGCAGGCACTGTCAGGTCTTCCAATGCCTGATCTGCCTTATCTTTCGGAACAGACATACCCCGCAGGTATTCAACAAGACGGGTTTCAAAGGTGACATCAAATTCCGGGTGCGCCTGAAAGGTCAGGATACGGTCATCGTACTGCAGTGCTGCGAATGGACAGAACGGCGAAGAGGCCAACACCTTCGCTGAATCGGGTTTTACCAAAACCTGGTCCTGATGCATCGCACTGAGGGTGAAACTGCTCATGCCCGCATCAAGTCCTTCTGCACCCGGGACCATTTCGTAACGGTGCAGCCCCACCCCCCAGCCATCGGGGTATTTGTTGACGTCACCACCAAAAGCCTCCGCAATGATCTGATGACCGAAACAGATACCCACCGTGGGTAGATCGGCGTCGTAGATCTCAAGAATCAGCGCTTTCAGCCGCCGCATCCAGGGGAGATCCTCGTATACGTTGGCTTTTGATCCCGTCACGATCCAGGCATCGCAATCCTTGGCCGAGGCTGGAAAAACATCGTCGCGAACGTCGAAGGTGACATAGTCAAAAGTAAAAC
>JAGPVT010000089.1 GCA_018066865.1 Marinobacter sp.
TCGAATGCTTTCTCAAGGTATACCTCAGAGCACGAACCTGAGAAGCAGGGAACGCCCGCCTCTACCATCGCGCTTTGAATACGGTCACGGCTCCAGCCCGCTGCCAGCATGCCCGGCTCCACAAACACGTAACACTTATAGGCGGCGTGTTCGATATCAGGGGGCACGTCTGGTACGCGCAGGCCCGGCAAGTTGCGAGCACAGTCCCAGATGGCGTTGGCGTTTCTTTGTCGCGCTTTCCTCCACTCAGGCATGCGGGCAAGCTGAATACGCCCTATGACACCCTGCATTTCAGTCATGCGCCAGTTGGTTCCAAAGCTTTCGTGCAACCATCGGAACCCTGGTGGGTGTTGGCGCTCATAAACAGCGCTCCAGCTCTTACCGTGATCTTTATACGACCACATACGTGACCACAAGTTACGATCATTACAGGTAACGGCACCACCCTCGCCGCCGGTGGTCATAATCTTGTCCTGGCAGAACGACCAACATCCCACATGGCCGATAGAGCCCACAGCGCGCCCCTTGTAAGTGGCACCGTGGGCCTGGGCGCAATCTTCAATTACAAACAGATCATGCTTCGCAGCCAAATCCATGATCGGATCCATATCACAAGGCCAACCGGCCAGGTGCACACAAATCACGGCGCGGGTGCGCTCAGAGAGCACCGCCGCAACGGTTTCCGCCGTAATATTCTGTGAATCCGAATCCACCTCCGCAAATACCGGCACCGCACCCGCCGTTACAATGCTGGAGACAGAGGCCAGGAAAGTGCGGGGCGTGACCACCACCTCATCACCGGGGCCAATACCCAGCCCTTTCAGGGCCAGGTCCAGCGCCAGGGTACCGTTGGTCAGAGCGATGGCGTATTCAGAATCCGCAAATTGGGCGAACTCCCGCTCAAACTCACGGCATTCCTGTCCGGTCCAGTAATTGACCTTGTTGGAAAGCAGAACATTCGAAACAGCATTGGCCTCTTCTTCGGTGAAGGAGGGCCAGGGGGAGAAAGGTCCGTTTAGCATTGTTACTCTGTTTTTTGCATTTGAATGGAATAATTGACTGAACTTGACGGTAGTTTTCTCAGGCTTTACGATGCTTAATCACTGTCGCAGGATTACCAACCACCGTTACACTTGGCGGCACATCCTTTGTTACAACGGCCCCCATACCAACAACCGCAGCCTCGCCAACGTTAATCAACTGTTTTATCGAAGCACATCCACCAACCCATGCAAGCGGACTAATCACTACACCGCCAGCCAAAACTGCATTGGGGCTTATATGAGCGTAATCGCCAACAACACAATCATGCTCCACAACCGCACCGGTATTTACAATCACGCCTGCGCCCACTCTGGCACAAGCATTGATTACAGCATTAGCAAATACAACACTACCAGCATTTACAGTAGCATGGCTGCTTATCACTGCTGACGGGTGAACAATCGCAGCCAGCTTTCCACCGGCAGCCAAAAGTTCAGCCTGTTTAATTGAGCGTATCTGGTTGTTCCCAATAGCAACGACCACACCATCAAAATCCGTCAGCCTTTCAAGCAACGCTCCAGTATTCCCCTCTAACTTCCAAGGTCCATTACCTTGAAGGCCCGGCCAGGCATCATCGAAAAAGACAACACTCTGCCACCCAGCCTGCTCTGCTGCATCAGCTACTACTTTACCGTGGCCGCTAGCTCCGAAAATGGCGAGGCGCATCAATCGTTGCTCCCGGTGAACTTGGACATAGTCACCTCCCCCTCACCACTAATCCCATCCCGAACCAGCACCTTCTTCACCGTCAGGAACAAAATCTTCAAATCCAGCCAGAACGAACGATTGTCCACATACCAGACATCCAGCTTGAATTTATCCTCCCAGGAAATTGCATTACGGCCATTCACTTGGGCCCAACCGGTCACGCCGGGGCGAACGTCGTGGCGGCGGTATTGTTCTTTTGAATAAAGCGGCAGATATTCCATTAACAACGGGCGGGGACCGACAAGGCTCATCTCGCCTTTCAGCACGTTCCAGAGCCCGGGCAGTTCGTCCAGACTGCTGGATCGCAGAAATTGACCGAACGTGGTCATCCGCTCAGAGTCTGGTAATGGATTACCTTGGGCGTCCAACGCGTCACGCATGGTACGAAACTTCACCATCTGGAAAGGCTTTCCGTTTTTTCCTGGACGAATCTGGCGGAATAAAACCGGGGAGCCAAGTTTACGATGGATCACTAGGGCGACAACGCCAATCACCGGAAGTAACATCATGAGCGCCGCAACCGATACCAGGACATCCAAAATACGTTTGATCACTGAATTCCCATCTCACTCAACATGATTTCATTCACTTTGTGAACGTCATACTTCTCTTCTGCAATCTGCCTGGAGCGCTTGCCCATCCGCGCGGCGAGCTGCGGCTTTTCAATAAACCGAATCATGGCGCTGGCCAGCTCGTCCACCGCCTGCACAGGCACCAGAAAGCCGTTGTCGGCATCCGCCACCGTTTCCCGACAACCGGGTGCATCGGTGGTAATCACCGGCCGGCCCATGGCCATGGCCTCCAGCACGGTGCGGGGGGTCCCTTCGCGGTAAGATGGCAGCACATAAACGTTGCTATCCGCAATGGCCGGACGCACATCGGCCAGTTTGCCCAGAAACTCCAGGGTGCCGGAGTTTATCCACTCATCCAGCTCGTGCTGGCCAATGGCATCCGGATTATCGTCAATCCAGCCCGCCAGCTTAAAGCTCACTTGAGGATGCTCCTGCCCCACCTTTTTAGCTGCCTTCGCATACTCACGAACGCCCTTGTCGCCTAACAGGCGGGCAATCAAAAGAAACGAAGTCTTCTCCGGCAACGCTGTCACCGAATAATCTGCCACGTCCACGCCGGAGCCATTTACCACACAGGAAGGAATATTCGCCGGTAGCAAATCAAGCTGCCGGAACAGCGCCTCGTCATCCGGATTCTGGAAGAACACCTTATGGCATCTAGAAAGCCCGAACCGATACAAACGCTGAATTAGCTTCCGCAGCAGGCCGCGCTTACCCGAGGCATCACCGGTAAAGGCATAACCAAGGCCAGTGACCAGTGAAAACCGGTTGGGAGCACCCGCCAGCCAAGCCGCGAGAGAACCATAAATCACCGGCTTTATGGTATAGCCCAGCACGTAATCCGGCCGAATGCGGCGCATCAATCGCAGCAGTTCAGCCATGGTGCCCACATCCGCGACAGGGTTGGTACCTGTGCGCTTGAGACCGATCTCGTGCAGAGTGATGCCCATCGCGATCAGCTGCCTCCGGATATCTGCCGTCCCGGAAAGATCCGGCGCCGCCACATGCACATCCAGTCCCTTTGCCAACAAGGCCTGCAGCAGCGGCCCGCGAAACTTGATCAGCGAATCAGGAAAGCTTGCGATCAGTAAAAACGTCATCAAAGTCGCAAGTCCGCCTCGCCCAGAGGCAGCACGCCTTTGAGATCATAAAGTACCCCACCCTCTTTAAGATAACCCCGCAGATCACCCGCACTCATCACCGCATACTCTTTGTGTGGA
This sequence comes from Marinobacter sp., assembly GCA_018066865.1. GTDB lineage: Bacteria > Pseudomonadota > Gammaproteobacteria > Pseudomonadales > Oleiphilaceae > Marinobacter. Next base: position 3,545 of record JAGPVT010000089.1, read on the forward strand.
ACGGCCACAATCACACCGTCGTACTCGCCCTTCGCTGGCTGCTCGGTCAGGCTAATGCCGTATTCATGTTCCGCCTCAGCGCTATCGGCCCAGCAGTCGGTGATATCCACCTGACAGCCAAATTCCTGCAGCTCTTCCACCACATCAATCACACGAGTGTTGCGCAAGTCTGGGCAGTTTTCCTTGAAAGCGAAGCCCATTACCAGCACCCGTGCCTTGGCTATGGTGTGGCCAGCCTTGATCATGGCTTTTACCAGTTCAGAGGCCACATAGGAGCCCATGCCGTCGTTCACGCGGCGGCCTGCGAGGATGATTTCCGGGTGGTAGCCAATCGCTTGGGCCTTGTGGGTCAGATAGTACGGATCCACTCCAATACAATGGCCGCCCACCAAGCCAGGTTTAAACGGCAGGAAATTCCACTTGGTAGCAGCCGCAGCCAGCACTTCGTGGGTATCAATCCCCAACCGGGCAAAAATCATCGCCAGTTCGTTTATCAACGCAATGTTCAGATCCCGCTGGGTGTTCTCAATCACCTTGGCCGCTTCCGCCACCTTAATGGAACTGGCTTTGTGAGTGCCCGCAGTAATAATACCCGCATACAGGGCGTCCACTTCCTCGGCAATGGCCGGAGTAGAGCCGGAGGTAACCTTTATGATTGTGGTCACCCGGTGTTCCTTATCCCCCGGATTAATCCGCTCGGGGCTATAACCGGCGAAGAAATCGGCGTTGAACTTCAAGCCAGACACCCGTTCCAGCACCGGCACACACACTTCCTCCGTGGCACCCGGATAAACCGTAGATTCGTAAATCACAATATCATCAGCTTTCAGCACCTTACCCACACTCTCACTGGCTTTCACCAGCGGAGTGAGATCCGGCGTTTTGAAATCATCTATCGGCGTAGGCACGGTAACAATGAACACCGTGCAGTCTGCAATATCATCCAAGGAGTCCGTGAACGACAAGTGAGGCGTTGCCGCCAGATCCCCTGCAGAAACCTCCCGGGTGAAGTCCTGGCCCTTTTTAAGTTCGGCAATGCGCTTGGTGTTGATATCGAAACCAACAACCTGACGTTTTTCGCCAAAAGCCACAGCCAGGGGGAGACCAACGTAGCCGAGGCCGATGATTGCGATTTTTTTCATGGGATGATCCGTTGATAAGAGTAATAAGAGATTACTGCCGGGCGAGTTCAGCCTTTATGGTCAAGGTACCAAGGCATCGCCTTGGCAATGCCTTCAGCTATCCGGTATTCTGGTGTATACCCCAGCTTGGTGGCGGCCTTGCCGATATCTGCTTGAGAATGACGCACATCCCCCGGTCGGAAGTCACGATATACTGGCTGTTTATTATACACCACGCCGTTTTCCGCTAGGGCCTCTTTCAGTGAATCAAACAGAATATTCAACGTAGTACGATCGCCAACCGCCACGTTATAGACCTCATTCTTGGCAGCGTCATCAGCCATCGCCGCCAGCAGGTTGGCCTGGACGGCATTCTCAATGAAACAGAAATCCCGACTGGTTTCACCATCGCCGTTGATGAACACATCCTCACCACTCACCATGGCCGCTGTCCACTTCGGGATAACCGCCGCATAGGCACCGTTCGGGTCCTGCCGCTTACCGAAAACGTTAAAATAACGCAGGCCAATAGTTTTGAAGCCGTAAGTTGAAGCGAACACATCCGCATACAGTTCATTCACATACTTGGTAACGGCGTAGGGGGACAAAGGCTTGCCGATATTCTCCTCAACCTTCGGCAGCGCCGGGTGATCACCGTAGGTGGAGCTACTGGCGGCATAGGTGAAGCTTTTTACGCTGGCATCGCGGGCAGCTACCAGCACATTCAGAAAGCCCGTGATGTTGGCAGCGTTTGTGGTTATGGGGTCGTTGATGGAGCGTGGCACTGAGCCCAAGGCGGCTTGGTGCAGAACGTAATCAACGCCCTCGCAGGCTTTAACACAATCAGCTTGGTTGCGGATATCGCCTTCGATGAAGGTGAAGCGCGACCATTGGTCCGGGGTAACGAGGCTTTGAACTTCATCCAGGTTGTGCTGGTGGCCGGTGGCGAAATTGTCCAGGCCGATTACTTTTTGATTCAGTTTGAGAAGGTGTTCCAGGAGGTTTGAGCCTATGAAGCCTGCCGCGCCGGTTACTAGCCATGAGTAAGATTTATCGAAAGAATATTCCATTGATTAGTGACATGCCTATAAATATGTTTATTTAAAGTTTTCTATAAACTTCAAGATAACGTTCAGCCATTGCTTTCAAGGTGAACTTTTCTGCTTGGGAACGTGCGGCGACCGAAAGATTTTTATGGCCTTCTTTTGCCAATTTTTCGATTGCCGTCCCAATAGCCAACTTCCATGCTTCAGCACTTCCCGGGTCGTCCACTAAAGTGACAGATAGATTATTGGTTCCCAGAACGTCACGCAAGCCATCAACATTCGATGCGACAACAGGGAGACCTGTCGACATACCTTCCACCGCAACTAAACCAAACCCCTCCCATAACGATGGAATCAACTGAAGATCTGCCTTACATAAGAAAGACTCAATATTATTTGACCAACCCACTAAACTAATCTTTTTCTCTAGTTTCCTCTGTGAAATAAGCCGCTCAAGCCTTCCTCGTTCTGGACCTTCACCAATGATCTCATAACTTTCAAATTGATCTTGAAGTTGTGCAAACGCCTCGATTGCGGTTGAGAAATTTTTCTTATATGTAAGTGACCCAACTGAAACCAGCCTAAGCTTTCTATTTCTAATAGGCTCTCGTGTGCAGACTGGGTATAGTCGTGAACCATTTGGGACAGTCTCCAATCGCTGAGCAAGCTCGGGCCCAACCCACCTTGCAAGTGAGTCATGAACGCCCTGACTAATGCAAATCACTTTTGAATAACGGCGATAGAATATTCGTTCTATTAACCAAAAAAAAGGAATTGCACGACGTCTATTATTTGTGTTGTGCTCTGTGTAAACGAGTTTAATTCCACTTAATCCAAACGATGCTAAAACAACATAAAAAAAAGGCCAAGTTAGATGAACATGAACAACAACTTTTGAGTCAACTCCATTAAGAAATGAGCTCAAAATCCTTCGAATTAGGATAACATTAAAAGGATTTCTTACATTTTGGCTAATCACATATTCTCGATCAGACAAATCAGTTGATTTTCCGCTAAGATATACCGACCGAGACATCAAGCCAAAACCTTCATAATGCTTATGAAGCTCGCGGACTAACAACTCTGCACCGCCACCTTCCGGTGCGGAAATTATATTAATGATCATTATTTAGAAAACGCTCATAACTAAAGAAAACCTGACAACGTTTAACTTCCATTTTTAAAAAAGAATCAGACACAGCTTGGTGATAACTACTAACCCTATTTATTTACCTTCATTTCCTATCATGTGGAAAAATCGAATGCACTGCTTATAAACCAAGAACATATTTCTCCACAGATTCTAAAGTACAGGCAACAAGCATCAACGGGTAACACCTTGGCTAAATACGACGAGAAATCCTGCAACCAAAACCTGCTCACTACTTGGAGATGAACGCTATCCACCTTCTTCCATGTATTGGGCCTAAAAATGTAACACCATCGCGACTTTGAGATGCACCCTTTCGTAGCGGCAACGAACCGCATGCAGCTTACGATCACTCGCGCGGCATTGGTTTTTCAAGCCTGCTCTGCGTCTTTTCCGTGGTCTGTCCTGACCAACGTACACGGATCAAAACAAAAATTAAAAAAGAGCAAAAAAGAAAATTAAAGTAAGGTGCCACCCAGCCATGAAGAAAATAAACACAATTCAATGAATAAATAACCAATAAAAAATTAAAACCAAGTCGATTAGATAGATACCATGGAAAAAAAACACCAAAAAAAACGAAAACTAAAATCGTTGATAAGAAATTAACGCTCCCTAAAAACAACCAACCGGAAAGGCCAGGATCAACATTCCAGCCACCACCGGGATCATAAAATTTCTCTACAATGAATCCGTTCAAGTTCATATTGCAAGTATTTGTCAAATGACAAAAAACATCATACAAGAAACCGTTAAAAATTATAGGTCGAAAGCTAGAAGAGAAAAACCACTCCTTAAACTCAATATTATTTTGAGCTATTAATGCAACATTATTAATATGCTGAAATCTCGAAAACACCACCTCAAGAGATCTCAGTAAAACATCAAAACTATATACATCATAAGCACTAGAAATTAAAACCGAAACGTCATACCCCCCACGAATACCCCATTTCAAAGCATCCAAAAATGGCAAAAAAACGATAAGAACGACGAAACTTATGATGGGTAGCATAGACAGCCTTACTGGATAAAATCTTGCTAAAACTAAGATACCCGCAATATATACGCCCCCCATCCAGCCTCTCATGGTCATGGATATTACAAAAACAGAAATCGAAATATAAAAAAGCCGCTTCGAGTTAAAAAACACCATAGCCGAAATAGCCAAAATATCCGGACTCAAAAGCTTAAAAAAATAATTCAAACCAACATCTAGTGAACTTGTAATCTCTCTCTCCGCTCCAAGCACGCCGGCTCCAGTTCGAAGAAAAAAAGTTATATAAAAAAGTTGATAAATAATAACTAACCAGGACTTTTTATCAGATAAAAACTGCAAGCCCTTGCCGTTAACTTTACCAATAGCTAAAACATATGATAAGAATATCATTATCATAACTATAAAAATTGTTAAGATAGCAACAAAATATGCCTCTGAAGACACAACATAAAAATCACCTAACAACTCAAACCCGCCGTGCTGGACACCTCTAACAAAAAAATAAGAATTTGACACAAGGTATATAAAAAAAACTAAAATAAATGGATTAATAACCAAGTAAAACCCTCACATCAAAACAAAAACTTAAATAATTTAACATTATAATTATTTATTTTTAATTTATTTCATTTAAACTTACCCCTAAGCCGAACCAAACAAAAAGCAAAACGTCCAGAAAAAGACAAAAAAATCAAAGCCAATTGTTTTACAGAATAAAATCTAATCGAAAACGATCTTTTTGCGTATGTGCGAGCATCCTCATAACAACCAAAAAAAAGACTCTGATAAGAGAAATTCAACATAGATTTAGCGTAAAGCTTCCTTAACTCTTTTTTAGACATGTCCATTTTTTTACTAAAAAACAGTCCCTCATATAATCTAGCATATCCCGCTACAACGAGTGGATTTACCCTTGCTTGGGCAGAACTCACGCCCACCAATTGCCGATACATACCAAGCGATTTATCAATATGATAAATACAGCCAAAACTTGCCTCTAGCACATGGAACTCAACATCTATCGCATCTTTTGCAAGGTTTTTAATAGATTCCAAGCATACCTGACGCCTAACCATTTTAGTCGAATTTGTAAAAAATGGCAGATCCCGCAATAATTCATTTTGGTCATAAATTCCTTCTACCTTTCTCTTAAGACTATCTCTTAAAACTTGACCATCCTTGTCAATAACAAGTGCATCGTGTGTACATAAAACACATTCCGAATTTGCGTCTAAAACTGCAACTTGCTCTTTTAGCTTATCTGGAAGTGCCGCGTCGTCACCATCCATGTGACATATATATAACCCCCTAGATTTTTTATATACGGCACAAGTATTTTCAACAGCACCTACATTTTCTTCATGATACACAGGCACTATAAGATCTGGATAATTTTCTCTAAAACTTTCAACTATCTTTTTCGTGCTATCAGTTGAACAATCATCGCCTACGACAATCTCAAATCGAAAACTTACATCTTGCTCGACTAGGCTTTTAAGACAGCTTTGGATGTAATTTTCTTGATTGTACGTTACTACACAAATCGAAACTTTTATATCGTCGTCAGCCTTATCCATTAAATTTATATTTCCTGATAAATAAATTGAGCCCTGCTGGTGATGCAATTACCCCAATTAACAACGCAGCTAGGCCCAGGCCAAAAAGGTACAGCAATGCGTAGATTCTGCTTTCGATATTAAAGCTGACATAAAAAACCACAAACAGGAACAGCGCGACAGGCAGGTTGATTCGTAAAATATCATTGATTATCCACTTCCCATGCAGCCCCGGAACAAGCCTACCATGTACAAACCCGCACCAAGTAAACAAAAACAACCCATTCACTCCAAGCCAGACATATCCAGCCCCGATTCCGCCAAAGTAGGTAGCCGCAAATATGATACTGGGTATCAGTACCACCACCATGACGGAATTGCCGATCAAATGGTAACGCAGGTTGCCAAGAGCATACTGTAGGTAGTAGGGAAAAGCAGCAACGGCCAAGAAGCCATTGCCAATAACGTAAAGCCTTAGTATTGGCTCCACCTTTTCTGCAAGGCTACGGTCACCGGTCCACGCATACAGTAAGAGTTCAGCGTTGAAAGCAATAACAAGAGCAGCAGAGCCAGCAATGATACTGACCAGCTGACTCCCGTGACGGTATACTTGGATCATCTCCTCGCGTTTGCCTTCGGCATTAAGGCGCGCCATTCGCGGCATGATAGCTATGCTGACTGGTCCGCTGATGACCATGATTCCGCTGGCGACCAGAACCGCCAAAGTAAAGTAGCCATACTCAGCCAGCGGCAAAATACCAGACAGCACCAGTTTGTCAGTTTGGGTAACCAGAACCCAGACTGATGAAGTAAATGCGACGCTTAAGGCAAACTTTAATACCGGCTTTACAGGAGTGAAAGACCAACCAATGGGGCGGTCGAACGAGTCTCTTCCTGGCGTTAGCTTTAAACTGATGATCCAGAGCCCTGCGATCTCAAGAACAGCTACCGCCAGTTGGTGAAGGAAAAAGACCACCGGCGTGAAACCGTATAGCCACATGGTTCCAAAAACAGCCACAAATCGTAAAGTGGCGAATACCACATTGAAGCCGCTGAGCCACACCATGCGTTCGGACCCTGTCAGGACACCCCGATAGAGTCCCCCCATCCAACGCAAGGCCACGCTAATAGCCATGATTTCAACGGCCAGGTTCACATCGGCTCCACTGAGCGACTCTATATTTAGCCACTTATTGGCAATAACCCCCGCGAACAACCACAATGCACCGCCGCCAATCACCGCTATACCAGCAAAAATAAGGGTCAACGCGCGAAGTAGCTGACGATATGCCAAGCCGGACATGCTGCCCCCGTGATACCGCGCAGTTTCACGACCAATGGTGGGCGTGAGACCCATATCCAGCACGCCGAACCAGGCTTGTAGCATAGTAAAAAAGCCCACCAACCCGTAGGCTTCGGCACCCATATACCTGATATACATAGGCAATATTAAAATGCCAATGCCGGTAACATAGAGTTGGCTGACGTAGTTGGCGGCAATGTTGCGTTTTAGCGACATTTATTCAGCCGGATAACGGTTGGTCAGATTGGAACTCTGTTTTCAAAATAGACATCATAATCAAATCAGAGTAGCTTCCATTTTTAAAAACTGCTTGTCGGCGAACACCTTCTATTTGGAAGCCGATTTTTTTATAAAGTGATGCGGCTCGTTCGTTAGTTTTTAGAACGGTCAAATAGACAGAGTTAAGATTCAAATCAGAAAACGCATGTTCTAGCGTTTTCTCTGTAGCATACTTACCTGCGCCAAGCCCCTGAGCACCCTTATCTCCAATCCAGATAGCGAACTCGCAGTTTCTCGCCAACCAATCTATGTTAAGGAGATAGACTGCACCTATCATTTTCGAGCCTGCTGAACTGCAGATGGCTAGCCGCACACAATTAGCCCTGTTGCCAAAATATAAAGTGAGCCATTTATCATCTACAACTTTTGATATGTACCTAAAGGGTGCCCCAAGATTAATTATTACATCTGGATCGTTGCGCCACTCATTTATGGCCACAGCATCTTCAGGCTCCAATTCTCTTAAATAATACTCAGCCATTAACATGCTCCACTAACTTCGCAAAAGATTTCTTATTATTTTCTCCGAAAAACCACCCGTGCATATTCTGAACTTTGACGATTTCTCTTTTTAACTAGCATTCAACAGATTTACGATGCGCATCATGTCATTTTCAGAGTAACGCTGGTCACAGGGTAGGAATAGCGCGTCGCGGACCAACTCACTTTCAAAGCTATGTTCTTCGACACGTGTCAAAACTTCGGGCCAATAACTTGGCAAAAAAACCCGGTTCTGGATCAGTTCAGTTCTATTGGTCGTTTTTACGCTTGGCAGAAACGGGTAGCACAGCGGAGCTGTGCTACCGTCTCGTTCAATACTCAGTTTGTTGTGCTCGCCTAATTGATCGTGTAGGTAGCGGGCGTTACTGGTCCGTGCTGCTCTTGCTGCTTGAAAATCAACAGACCGAAGTAGCCTTTCCGTTAATCTCGACATCCCCTCGAATGGTAGCTTAGCAATTGCCTGCTCAGCGCGTATGTATTGCTGATATGCCTTTTCCGGGCTATTGATCAACCTGCTTATCAGATGGCCCATACGGGTCTCAGAAGTACCATCTCGAGTTTCGGGTAGCCGAATGTTTGGATTGTCGGAATACAGCAATCCCCCGTCAGGAAGCCCAAAAAACTTTCGAGGCGAATAGATCGTTGCAACGCAGTCAAACGGACCACAAAAAAATGCCTGAGAGTTATCAATAACGACGTGACTCTTTCCGTACCTCGAAATAACTTCTTGCGCCTGTATGCCGCACACCCCGAAGTAGTTTACATAAAGTAGCATGGAGCCCTCTTCGAGGGTCATATCACTCGCTATCGTGAAATCCATAGCAAGGTCATATAATTTCACCGTAACATCTCGGCGCTTGAGAACGGCTGCCATTGAATCGCACAAATATCGCGGTAACCAAACACACTTAATAGCTAACTGGTCTAGTAAACTGGCAAATGCTGCTCTTGCAGAATTGTACTTTATCGCACCTTCTAGACAAGGCTGCTCTCGCTCAGGAAGCTCTAATTCCATGTATCCGCCAAGTGCCTCACTCGATCGTGACACTGATATCCCGCTCCATGTTGTCTACCATATCAATCATTTCCTGCAAGCTCGGGTATTTAAGAATCATAGTGCCCAACGTATCGTGGGAGCCGCTAAAGACATCCACTGGGTCACCGGGCCGCACCTGAACGCCTTGCTCAACGATGTAATCCTTCGCACGTGCTGACAGCCAAAGCTCCTTGAACAGGCCTTTTTCAATCGCATGAACCATATAACTAGACCAGAAACCTTCGGCTGGCCTCATGACAAGGTCGTCGCAGGGCAGGCCAAGCGCGGCGTCAACAGTGTACTTGATTAGATCTACGCCCGTGGCATAACGGATCACTTCCGGTATAAGGCAACCGCCGTTTCTTGGGCCAAGCTCAAGGAAATAGAACTTTCCGTCTTCTGAGAATACAAAATCAAAATTCAGGGCGCCGGTTTTCATACCAAGCAAGCTCAAAAGCCTCTGGCTTTCGCTGTGGGCTTCGTCCAGAAGTTCTTTGTTATGGGAAGTAGGAAAGGTTTGGCCTATTGGAACCAGTCCGTTGCAAAGTTTGTCGAAATGCTCGTCAGCCCAGCATCGGAATACCAGCTCGCCATCCAACACGAAACCATCCCCAGCCACTTGATAACCCTGGCGAACAATTTTTTCTTCAATGACTACCTTTTTTTCCCGTGAGTATTTTAATGCGTGTTCAAAAGCCTCGTGAAAATTTTCCTTCGTTTGTAGATGCGTTACACCTTTGCTGCCAGAAGAATCCACCGGTTTTACAAAGGCAGGCACGCCAATTTCGTCCAGCCACTGTTTCGCCTCGCCTTCATTGTAAAACGCATTGGAACGAGGCACGTTAAAATCGTGTTTCGCCAGAAAATCTCTGAACAAGTCTTTGCGCGCAAGGATTTCCACAGAAGCATAAGGGTTTCCGGGCAACCCCATTTTTTCTGCAACGTAGGCGGCGGTGGGTGCGGCCGGATCTGATGCGTATGCAACGATGCCGTCTATACCTTCAGCTCGCGCTACTTCAATAACTGCGTCAATGTCCGTAGTAGAGACGTTATAGTATTTGTGGGCCAGTTTGTGGCCTGGGTTGTCTGGCAAATAGTCCAGAGTAATGACGTGATGCCCTTGTTCAAGGGCGTATTTAATCGGGGGAATTTGGGTAGGCGCGCCGCCTAGAAACAGAATTTTTTTCATTGGTTAACTACCCTTGTCACGATGCGTGAAATGCTGTCGGTCGTGTTTTCAGAGAGATCACTGTATATCGGTAAACACAAGATCCGACTAGCAATATCGCGGGAAACCGGCTGCTCTGACTGGCCACCTAGACAGACAACAGATTCCAGAGAGGGATAAAAATAGCGCCTCGCCAGCACGCCGTTTTCTTTCAGTTTTTCCATTACCCCAAAGGCCAGTGCCTCACTTTTGAATAACACCGGGAAGTAAGCGTGGTTGTACTTTAGGCTCTTTGGCCGCTTCTGCAGTTGCACGGAGTTCGCTAGGGCATGTTCGTACCGTTGCCAAACCTCTGCCCGACCTCGGCGGTTTTTCGCCATCTCATCCAGCACACAAAGCCCCATGGCTGCCTGCAGCTCATTCATTTTGGCGTTTATGCCTAGCTCACCAACGACATCCGGCGCGGTGATGCCAAAATTAACCATACTCTTGGCCCGCTCCAAGTCTTCTTGACGTTTGAACACAATCGCCCCACCCTCGCCGGTGTGGAATAGCTTGGTGGCGTGAAAGCTGAGAGTCGCAGCGTCGCCATGTTTCAGCAGACTTTCGCCCTTGTAGTTGACGCCGAATGCGTGGGAGGCATCGTAGACCACTTTCAGGCCGTGTATTTGCGCGATGGAACTAATGGATTCCACATCGCAGGCGTTACCAAATACGTGTACGGGGACAATAGCGCGAGTATTTGGGTTAATAGCGGCCTCAATGCTAGCAGGATTCAGGCACCAGGTGTCTTGGTCTATGTCTGCGAATACCGGCTGCACGCCGTCCCATTTTAGTGAGCTGGCGGTGGCTATAAAGGTGAACGGGGTAGTAATGGCCTCCGGCCGGGCGCCGGGTTCAGCGTCACTCACCCCCAGAGCACGGTAGGCAACCTGCAGGGCCTGAGTGCCGTTACTGACCAGCAGCAGATTCTCCACACCCAAATATTCTTTTAGTCGACTGGTTAACTCATGCACCAGCGGGCCGTTATTGGTCAGCCAATTTCGTTCATAGATACCATCGATGTACCTATCGAGCTTTTCTCGGTTGGGGAGATAGGGTTTGGTGACGGGGATCATTCAGCGTCTTCCAATATGTCTAGGAGGTATTGGCCGTAGCCATTCTTCTTAAGTTGGGCCGCTTGCTGAAGTAGTTGTTTTTTATCGAGCCAGCCTTGGTTAAATCCGATCTCTTCGAGGCAGGCAATCTTGTACCCTTGTCGTTTCTCAATAGTTTCTACGAATTGCGCAGCCTCCAAAAGGCTTTCGTGGGTACCAGTATCCAACCAAGCAAACCCACGGCCCAAGAGTTCTACGTTCAGGCAGCCCTGCTCTAGGTATGCGCGGTTTACGTCGGTGATTTCTAGCTCCCCCCGGTGACTGGGCTTAACCTGTTTGGCGATTTTCACTACCCGGTTGTCATAAAAGTAAAGACCAGTTACGGCATAGTGGGACTTTGGATTTCCAGGCTTCTCCTCGATGGAGATGGCGCGTTTTTGATCATCAAACTCTACTACACCAAAGCGTTCGGGATCTTTCACTTGGTAGCCGAATATGGTGGCACCTCCCGTCCTTTCAGAGGCTTGCTTCAGCTTGGGGGTAAAGCCCTGACCGTAGAAGATGTTGTCGCCGAGTACCAAGCATACGCTGCTATCACCGATAAATTCTTCGCCAATAATAAAGGCTTGGGCCAAGCCCTCTGGACTGGGCTGTATGGCGTAACTCAGGTTAACGCCAAACTGTTCGCCGTTACCCAGCGCTCGTTTGAAACCCGCCAAATCTTCCGGGGTGGTGATGATAAGGATGTCCCGAATGCCCGCCAGCATAAGTACAGAGAGCGGGTAGTAGATCATGGGCTTGTCGTACACTGGCAGCAGTTGTTTGGAAGTGCCCAGTGTTATGGGGTATAGGCGGGTGCCGGAGCCGCCGGCGAGAATTATTCCTTTCAATTCATGCTCCTTTGAGCTTTTGCTTGGGGTTGGGAAGCTGAGAATCCCCCTCTCCCTAGCCCTCTCCCGCCGGGGGAGAGGGAATAGTTAGTTTGTTGTTCCTAGGCGTTCTCGTTGATAGCTGCCATCTTGTACTCTTTGGCACCAATCGAGGTTGTTTAGGTACCACTGGACGGTTTTTCGCAGGCCGGTTTCGAACGTTTCTTCCGGAGCCCAGCCAAGTTCTTTCTGGATTTTACTGGCGTCTATCGCGTAGCGCATATCGTGGCCGGGGCGGTCTTTTACGCTGGTGATCAGGTCTTGGTAGTTGCGTTCCTGCGGGCGGAGTTCCTGGAGAATATCGCAGATGGCGTGTACTACCTCAATGTTCTGTTTTTCGTTATGGCCGCCGATGTTGTAGGTCTCTCCTACCTTGCCTTCCGTTACCACTCGGTATAACGCACGGGCGTGGTCTTCTACGTAGAGCCAGTCTCGGATCTGGTCGCCTTTGCCGTAAACCGGAAGCGGTTTGCCTTCCAGGGCATTGAGGATTATCAAAGGGACGAGTTTTTCCGGGAAGTGGTAGGGGCCATAGTTGTTGCTGCAATTGGTGACCAATATCGGTAGACCGTAGGTGCGCTGCCAGGCTCGTACCAGGTGGTCTGAGCTGGCTTTGCTGGCGCTGTACGGGGAACTGGGGGCGTAGGGGGTTTGTTCGGTGAAGAGTGGTAAAGATTGCCCCCTATCCCCTGGCCCCTCTCCCGCGGGGGGAGAGGGGAAGTTTCTCTCCCCCTCGGAATAGTCGTTGGGGTGCGGGAGGTCGCCGTAGACTTCGTCGGTGCTTATGTGGTGGAAACGAAAGTTTGTGCGGCGACCGACTTCGAGTGATTGCCAGTATTGCCGGGCTGCTTCCAGTAGGATGTAGGTGCCTACTATGTTGGTTTCAATGAACTCTGCCGGGCCGTCTATGGAGCGGTCTACGTGGCTTTCGGCTGCCAAGTGCATGATGGCGTCTGGCTGATATTGAGCCAGCACGCGGTCTACTTCGATGCGGTTGCAAATGTCTACTTGTTCGAAAGTGTAGCGTTCGCTGCTGCTAATCTCTGCCAGACTGTCCAGATTGCCGGCGTAGGTTAGTTTATCGAGGTTGACGACTTCGTCGTTGGTGTTGGTGAGAATGTGGCGAATTACGGCAGAGCCGATGAAACCGGCACCGCCGGTGATCAGGAGTTTCATAGTTTTTCTTCAGGTTTATCAGTTTTTATAAAGGCGCGTACGAACACAACAAAAATCCCGAGCATGCCGCCCAACATCACCGCCAGCAAAACAATCAAGGCGCGCTTGGGCTCGCTTTTTTCCTGGGGCACAACAGCTGGGTCTACCGTCTTAAACACATATTCCGGCTGAGCATTGGCCAACATTACTGTACGAGTTTCACTCTCAATAAGCTGGTAAAACACCTGTTGCATGCCAGCGATACCGGTTTCTCCCAGCTTACCTTCCAGATACGCAATACGGGCCTCTGAAGTGCCAACATCTTCCCGGCGCATGTGCTCGTTGATATCCGCTACTAATAACCCGGCCCACTCTTTTGCGGCCACGGGGGACAGGTTTCTTATACTGATTGTGAGCATGCCAGTGTCTTTATTCTCGCTCACGCCCAGGTGGTTTCCTTTGAAGGCTTTGACCAAGTCCCAGTCGGTGGGTGCAAAGCTGTTGCCTTTTTCGTTACTCAGCCAATTCTGGGTTTCGGGGTTGTAGATTTCACTGTTGTACTGCCACTGCTGCTTTTCTTTGTTCCAGCCTTTTGTGGCTTTCAGTGGAACAGATAGCTGGTGCCGCCGAATAAAGTCCGTGAGAAAAGCCCGTGATTGCAGAACTTCTTTTGCAATCACAGTCTGATTTGATCCACCGCCCCCAAGATTTATACCTGCCAAGCTCGCAAGGCCTCCCAACTGGCCGGACAAGCCTTTTGCACCGCCCTCCTCATTCGCCGGTGCCACCAGCACACTGGCCTGGTATATGTCCGGCTTCATTAGCGCAAACGCTACTCCGCCCGCAGCAAACAGGACTGTAAATGCTATAACGATCCACTTTCCTGCCCACAACGTGGCAAAAAGCTGGCGAAGATCGATTTCATCGTCTGTATATTGAGTTTGCTCTTCAAATTTGACTCGCTGGTTCATTAAAGGTTACCCACTGCCGCAGCGCCAAGCGCCATCTGGTAAACGATTTGGCTTACGTTCGTCCAAAGTTCCAGCTGGTTCAGGCGATCCACATCAATTGGCATGATGACGGTATCGCCGGGCTGAAGTTGCTGGCTTCGGCCACCAAACCAGGCGCTTTTCTCAGGTAACATTACCGAGCCGTCGGCTTTTACCACATACACCCGGCTCTCGTCCGCCTGGCGGGTAGGGCCGCCAGAACGCTCCAGGTAATCGTCCACGGTTAAGCCTGCTGTGTGCAGGTGGCTGGTGGGGAATTGCACTTCGCCGAATACGGTTACCGCTTGCGGTATTTCTGGCACAGTCAGGCGGTCGCCACTTTTTAACAGAATGCTGGGATACTGGTCGTCGTTTAAAACCGCTGCCAGGTCCAATACCATTCGACCTACAGGTTTTGCATCCTGAACATCCTTTAGCAGCTCTTGTAATTGCTGGCTGCGTTCGCCGTTACTTCCTTGGAAATCGTTGCCCTGCAACTGTACGCCTAGCAAGTCGCCTTTCAGGCGATCTTGAGCCTCCTGCAGTCGCTGTGCTTCCAACTGTCTGAGTTTTTCTCGGGTGAAGACAGCTCCGCGCGGGAACGCATTTTCGGTAAGGCCACCCGCCCGCAGAATCACGTCTTTCAGGGTGTCACCGGGCGCAAAAGTGTATTCACCCGGGTAACGAACCTCACCGGCCAGCGCTATGCTGTTGGTGGTGGCGAAATCCGGCACACTTTTAATCAGCACCTGATCGCGGCCTTGCAAACTTAAATTCTCACCACCCTCCAAAACACGCGAGGGAGTAAAAGTCAGCAGCCGAGTTTCTCCGGTGCCTTTATCCGTGGTCGTATAACGGGTTACTTCGCCTCCAAGCATGAGTGCGTTTTCTTTCAGGCCGCCTGCTGCATCCAACAGCTCTTTCAGTGAGCCGCCTTCTGGCATAGGGTAGCTACCAGGAAAACGTACGGCACCCGCAATACGTACAATGGGCGCCCACTGGTTAGGGCCAGTTTGCTGCTGAAGCTGGCTAATAATGCTCTTCATAGCATCCTGCCGCTTCTCTGCGGAAGTTTCAGAGAGCAGTATTACGCGATCCCAGGATTGCAGCAGCAGATCGTGTGCCGGGTCCTTCTGCTCGAGAGCTTTTCTTGGGCTGAAGGCGGTTACCGCTATCCGGTTCTGACCTTTGTTATCGCGAATGTGCAGCGCATAGCTATAATCTGCGTTGCGAGTGGTATCGAAGGTAAGGCTGTTTATCAGGTCGCTAATACGTAAGCCATCCCGCCAGGCATAACGCCCAGGGCGCACGGCTTCGCCAACCAGACTGACAAACCCTTCGGCCTGATCAGAAACAGACGATACGGTAAGAATATCGCCGGCTTTTAAGTTCAGCTTTTTGTCTTTCTGATCGGATAAATCCAGGTCTTTCAATATCAGGTTAAACGAATCGTCTACACGTTGAAGTTGTGCTTGCTTCGGATACGCATCGGCCGTAAAACCTCCCGCCAAAGTCAATAAATCACTAAGTGACTGCTGGTTTTTGAGCTCATAGAGAGCGGGCCGGCGCACTTCGCCTTTAATACCGACCAACTGACCGACGGGTGGTATAAAGATGACATCGCCAGGCTGAAGCCGGACATCTTTACTGCTGTCGCCTTTCAGTAAGAGGTTATATAAATCCAGATCACTTATAACCCGGCCATTTCGCTTTAGCTGTACGCTGCGCAATGAGCCAGTTTTGCTGATACCGCCTGAGACAAACAAAGCGTTGGTAATCGTGGAAAGCGAACTCACTGTGTAAGCACCAGGGTTGCGGGCATCACCAAGTACAAAGACGCGCATGCTGCGCAACTCGCCAAGACTGACACTGGCTTTTACGCCGATGAAATGCTCATCAATTAATGTAGCAATACGCTCTTTCAACTCGGCAAACGTAAGACCTACTACAGGTTCGGGGCCTATATCCGGTAGGCTGATAGTCCCGTCCCGGCTGACTGTAAGGCTCAATTGCTGGTTCTGTTTACCCCATAGCTGCAAGCGCACCTCATCGCCAGGCCCGATACTGTATTCCGCAGGTACGGGAATAGCCGTTACCGGTGCAAAGGTTGTGGGACTGCCAGCAAACAGATCGTAACCAAAGGGTTCAAGCCGCGTGGTTTTAGTTTCATTTTCAGCGCTGCTTCCAGCAGTTTCTACTTCGCTTTCTTTTAGCTGCTTATCTTTTCCGCTAGATACAGGCGTGACGACCGGCGCTGGATTTCTAATTGCCTCATCCTGAGCGCTGTTCTGGCCATTTGAAGAGCCAAGTGAATCCAGATCCACGCCATACTGCCGAGCCAATGCTTCTTGCTGAGCTTGTGGCAATGACTTGAATTGCTCAATCTGAGCGGGCGTGATGGACTGCGCAGAAGCGTGCAAAGGCGCCAATAATGATAATAAGGACAAAGAGAGCAGAAAGCGTTTTAAGTTCACAACGGGTATCCGGTATAGATTTGGAGAAGCGATTTGGTGTTTTTAGAAGCGAAAAGGACGTTAGAACCTGTAGCGCCAACTTGCGCCAATCGACCACTGGCCGCTTTCATTGTCATCAGGATTAACCAGCTCAAGCTTTTTATCAGCAAACTGGGCACTTACATCCAGCCAGCCATCAAGCAATTCGGTGCCATAGCCGGCTTTTGCAATCACTTGTTTAGCGTTTTCAGCAGGCACCATGAGCTTGATGTCTTGATCGATCACCGGTGTCCGGCTTATTCCGTCTTTATTGAATTCAACAAAGCTCAGGCTGGCAGAGAGATTGCGCCCGTCGTCGAAAAAATGAAAACCGCCCAGTGTAATAGCTTCAGCATCGCCACTGAAGCTGGCGCCCATGGTTCGGCCGTAATAGCGGTAGCCGCTGTTGTAGCGGGAATGATCGTAGGTGATATTGGGCATGGCATCGCCAAGGAAGTCGTCGGCGAGTGTGTTGGCGTATTCCACAAACCACTGCTGGTCGCCGTTAAGAAGCTGGGTCGTCCAGTCGGTGCCCAACAACCAAGATTTGCGTGCGGGGAAAGCACCGGCTTCGTCTTCACCCATCATCTGGCCATATACGCCCATCGATTGCTTGCCTATGGCGAAGCCATACCGTGCATCTATGCTCGCAAGCTGATTACCCGGGTCGTTTTCTTCCAGCTGTCCGTTATC
Organism: Marinobacter sp.; assembly: GCA_018066865.1. GTDB lineage: Bacteria > Pseudomonadota > Gammaproteobacteria > Pseudomonadales > Oleiphilaceae > Marinobacter. Next base: position 21,060 of record JAGPVT010000089.1, read on the forward strand.
CTTGCCTGTCAACGCATTCCAGATCGTGGAAGCTCCTTCTGGCCGGCCTTCACCCCCGAGCATAATCGCCCGGGAAAAGCCTAGCTCCAGCCCATCCAGCGGGCGAAGGTTCAGGCGCATGCCAATCAGCTTGGCTTCTGGCACCTTGCGTTCTTTTTCATACTGCCCGGCAAATACTGTGAACTGCCAAGGGCCAACCCAGTTCAGCCAGCGGCTTTCCGGCGCAGAGGCATCTTTGCGATTAAGCCACACCGAGGGTAACGGCCGGGCGTTGTTGGATAGGATAAGGCTGGATTGCCAACCAGGTCCCCACCAGCGATCAATAGCGCCAGCGCCAAACACCCAGTTACCTGCGGTGGCTGCAAGATAAGAGCCATCGAAGCGGACGCTTTCATCGTCATCGGGGCTGTGGGCATAAGCTGGGCTAATTCCGAAAGCCCAGCTCTGCCCCTGCCATTGCACGTCAAGTTTCGCTGTCGCTTCAGCCATTGGCCCGCGATCAAAGCCCTGAACCATGGCCACTTCATTCGTACCCGCGATTTCAAATTCTACACGGAAACCAGGAGATGCCTGCTGGGTACGTTCGAACTCGAGGTAGTTACGTGCCAAACCCGTTACGGCATCAGGCCTGCCGTCTGCCTCATTCAGGCCATTGGTTACGGAGCCCCACATTATGGGCCAACTTGTGACGGGGCGTTGGAGGTGGCCGCGATCAGCAAGTTTCTGTACCGCATATCGAGCACGCACATCACCGGGTTCAAGCCAAGGTGCAGCTGTTGTCAAAGTGCTAGCAAAGCACGCTACCGCCCCACCAACCAGAGCCCAGTGTTTTAAGGTCATAGAAATAAATTGCCAGCAATAACAGGAAAAAATCTACGGCGGGGAAACATGCTCCCAACTGCACCCCTGTCAGTGTATGAATGTTCGGTGTCTGAAGCGTGGCGATTTTACGGCATCGTGTGAGACAAACAAGTGACAAAACGTCTGACACACAGACCAAACCGCTACGGAAGCTTCAAAGGTTGCCAAAGTGTCAGTAACGCATCTAGCTCAGATACAAGCTAGTCAGCACGCGCGCTTGCCAAGTGCTCTCTTACCGTAGCCGAAAACTCACTCATAAAGGCGACAAAAATACCCAACATGCCACCGAGCAATACCGCCAACACCATAATCAGGCTGCGCTTCGGCGCTATTTTCTCAGCACTTTGACGGCTGGTAACAAGCACCTCAACTCCATGCAGGCCTTCGAGCTCACCCTCAAGCCTTGAACGTCTCTCTATGGCGCCAGCTATCGCTTCACCGGCGTCCTTCTCACCCTTCAATGTGTCAATGGCGCTTTCCAGCGACTCTATTTGGCGCTTAAGACTTTCCTGCTCTCCCTCAACCAAGTCATCCTGATGCCCCTTTACGCTTTTGATCAACGCACTATGAGCGGCGCTAACGGCTTCTCCATCATCCTTGGTCGCGCTGCTGCTGAAACGAATGAGGCCGGTGCTTTCGGGGTTATTGAAGGAGACATCAAAGGGCAGTTTTCTGCCGTGTTTTTCGCGATAAATGGTTTGTACTTCCGGCAACCAACGGCTTTCCAATGTTGCAATTGTCGTTTCTGGTGGCTGAACAAAGGCTTCGCTGTCTTTTTGAGCGATCTGAATAAGGCTCGCGTACTCAAACTTGTCTGGCACCCACAATGCGTAGACCAGACCTCCTAGAGTGACCGTAATAAAGACCACATAAAAAACCCGACGCCTGCGGATAAACGTCGTAACGAGATCAACCAGACTGATTTCATCGGAATAATCTGGCCGTTGACCGCCAAGGGTCGTGTTTTGCGTATCATTCATTAAACTGTAGCCCGCGATATATAACTTGTAATTGAAGCATGAGATTTGGCGAGATCTAATTCAGCGCCGGAAAGGCCGTCACTCTACAGGATATGCCTGATCATTTCCGTTACCGGCTGGCAAACCTTCCGGTTTAGTGCCTTAGTGCCTTATTGCCGAAATCGGCACCTTTACCGACTGCTGCTTTTGCATAAAGTTAATAAGCACAATGGCACGCTCTTCACCATCATACGCCTGAAAAACGGCATTGATTCCCTCAAACGGGCCTTCGCCCAGCTGAACCGCCTCACCAGACTTGAGCCCACCCTGCTGTGTAACAGAATCAAGGCTGTCTTTGACATGCTGAATAACGTCATCTGCTATGGCGGCAGGCTTGCTGGAGAAGCTGACGACACGAATCACACCGCGGGTGGAACGGAGCTTTGCCCAGGAGGGATCTGCCTGCTCCAGATTGACGAACAAATAACCAGGGAAAAGCGGCTCAAGCTTTTGGGTACGCTTCCCCGCTTTGATTTTTTCTACCTGAATCTTCGGGTAAAAACAGGCGATATCCTGATTCTGCAAATGGGCAAGTGCCCGATCGCCTTGGGCGGGCTTGTGTTGGAGTGCGTACCAAGTCATACGATTCCGGTGTCAGTTGATGATGAGCCGTGATCCTATAAATGTATCAAAAATACCAGTTTCCCTCAGCAATGAAATACGGATTTAGCACATCCTCTTTGCCGTATTGCAAAGGCTGGCCCTCCAACGTGTGCACGTTTCCGCCAGCGGCAAGCAGCACGGCGTGGGCTGCGGCGGTGTCCCATTCGCTGGTCGGCCCCATGCGCGGATAAATATCGGCGTGGCCTTCTGCTATCCGGCAGAATTTGAGGGAACTGCCAACCTGAATTTTTTTGTGAGCTCCGAGCGCTTTAATAAAGGCGCGAGTCTCATCATTCATGTGATTTTTGCTGGCGACGACGCGCTTGGTTGCCTGAGGCTCTGCTACGCGGATGCGGTGAATTCGCCCGGTTCGGTCACGCTTGTGAGCGCCTTCACCTTTAACACCCCAAAACGCCTCCTTTAGTGCGGGGGCCGTGACGACGCCCATGACCGGCTCACCGTCTTCAATCAGCGCAATATTTACGGTGAACTCACCAGAGCGTTGGGTAAACTCTTTAGTGCCGTCAATCGGATCAACCAGCCAGAACCGGCGCCATTGCTTGCGCTCATCCCAATCGGCCTGGGTGCCCTCCTCTGAAAGAATCGGTATGTCCCGGCTTAAACTGCACAGGCCTTTTACTATGATCTCGTGGCTCGCAACATCTGCAGCAGTGATGGGCGATTCGTCTTCCTTGTAGCTCACTGTAAAGTCGGATTGGTAGATACGGAGCACTTTTTCACTGGCTGCATCCGCGATTTTAATCACATCCGCGAGTAATGAGCTGTATGGCATGGTTTGCATCCTGCGTCGCTTATATTGCTTTATAGTAGCAAATAGTGGCGCCCCGCCCCACGCAAGCTTTCCCGAACGAGCTCTTTCAGGCAATCTTGTCCTCCTGCTTACCTGAACACCTTGGCTCCGATAGATAAAAGGTTGTCGTAGATGAAATTTCACTCTTCCGGCGGCACTGCCGGCTTTTTTTCAGGTTCCTGGCGCCACGGCCTTGCAGTCATCACTCTGGTGCTTGGCACGATCCTGCTAATGGCTGCAACTGGCCCCGCCCAAGCCCAACCTTTCACGCTCCCCGGGATACCAGGGCTATCAGGCGGATCGTCTGAACAGACAGACAAAAAAGAGTCTTCGCCCAAAGAACTGGAGGCGTCTCTTGAGGTAACCATTCAGGCCCTGCAAGACGATGAAAGCCGGCAAGCCCTGGTAGAACAACTCAAGGCAATCCAGCAGGGGCTGCAGGCTGAAGCGTCACAAACCGCAAAAGAGTCCGCTACCGACCATGGGCTGCTCGGTGCGCTTTCAGTTTTTTTCGGTAAGGCAACCAGCCCAAATAGCTCTGCAGAAACATCCCTTGGGAAATGGAAAACGCATTTTCACAACGCCTACCTTGCTGCCGATAAACTGTTAACGGGGGTATCGTTTCGCGTACTGGCTGAAACCATAGCCGGGCTTACGGTGTGGCTAGTGGCACTTTGGGGACTTTCACGCCTGGCCCGTCTGTTTTTTGCCTGGCGCGACTGGCCAGTGCAAATGCCAAGACAGCCCAGAACCTGGATGCTGGCCGCGCATTTCGCGCGGCGCATTTTACCCTGGCTAATTACCTTTACCGCGCTTCTGGCGGGCCTGCCGACGTTCGGCATGTCGGAAAGCGCTCAAACCACGGTGTTAATTCTGGCTTACGCCGCTCTCGCTGCCCGCGGGCTGACGTCATTCTTTGATGTGACTATCTCCATTTTCTCCAGTGGCCATCGCCAGACCGCCGTGCTTATCCTGCGCCGGCGAATGCTGGTGCCTCTGTTCATTATTGGCGTGCTCTTCGCCCTTGGGGATGCGCTGGGCACAGCGGAGCTCACCTCACTGCTCGGCACAGAACTGGCCAGTGCGCTGGCTCTGACCTTCAGCATCGTCGCCGCCCTGCTAAGCTTCTTCCTTATCGTTCGAAACCGCCGCCCTGTTACTCACCTGATCCGCAACCGGCCCTACATGCAACGCAAGGACCAGAGCGTATGGCGAGAAGTAACCGCCCTGCTGGCCCGGCTTTGGCATATCCCGCTGTTGCTGGCCATCAGTGCCTCAGTGGTCGCGGCGTTTGTGAACGATGGAGAGGCAGATGCGGCCTTGGGTAAGGCCATGATCGGTGCGCTACTGCTTGCGGTAACGCTCACCATCCAGGGGCTCTTTGGCATTCAGGAGAACAGCCCCAAGCACCAGGCGCTTAGCAAGTTCAGCCAAAGGTTGGTGCGCTTTGGTTATCGCTTGCTACAGACGGCAGCATGGCTGGCGTTTTTTGAGTTGATCTTGCAGATCTGGGACTTGTCCCTGCTGGGCTTGGGTGAAAAACCGCCGATCAGCATCGGCTTAACCAACAGCCTGATCGGTGTAATTCTCACATGGCTGATTGCCAGTATCGTCTGGATTTTTGTGGATGAGCTTCTGGAGCGGGCGCTGCGCGGCGACGAACGCAATAAGCGGATCAACCCGGCAAGGGCTCAGACCATTGTTCCCATTGCCCGAAACACCCTGTTCATCACGATTATAATTATCGCTATATTTGTGGGCCTGGCCACGTTGGGCGTAGACGTAACACCCCTTCTGGCGGGTGCCGGTATCATTGGCTTGGCGCTCGGCTTTGGTGCCCAGACCCTCGTTCAGGATTTGATTACAGGCCTGTTCATTGTGGTTGAAGATTCCATGTCCGTGGGCGATTTTGTGGAGATCAACGACTTCATGGGTACAGTGGAGGGATTCAACCTACGCACCGTGCGAATGCGGGATCTTGAAGGCATTGTTCACCATATTACCTTCAGCAAAATCAGCTCCATTCACAACATGTCGCGCCAGTTTGGTATCGCGCTGATCAAGATCCGGATTCCCCGCGAACTGCCTATAGATGACGCCATACTTCTGATGAATGAGACCGCTGAGGAGCTGCGCACGCAGCCGGATATGCGGTGGTTGATCTGGTCGCCGCTTGAGATGCAGGGCATTCACTCGTTTGAGGAAGGTTGCCCGGTGTTGCGGATGCGGATGCGCACGAAACCGGAGTGCCAGTGGGACGTTTCTCGAGCCTTTAATCTGTTGCTGAAGCGGAACATGGAAGAGCGGTACATTGATGTTGCAGCGCCGAGGATTAGTGTTCAGGTGGATGGGGAGGGGGGCGAGACCTCCAGCCGAGCGCACCACCAAGTATAGTCACAGCCACAATCATTTTGGGCTAAACAGCAAAGGCCCGGGGGTTGAAACCTCCGGGCCTTTGAAAATCAGGTCACACTGGATTTCAGTCAAGTTGAGCCTGTCCGAAATCGTACTATTTATTTCAACACCCTTTGGCATTTTGCCTGCTAAACTACTAGAATTTGGAGTTCTAACAACAGTGTCCTGTACGCTGGCGCCAAAATATAACGATCGAATTCAAAGGAATCAAAAGATGAGACTTGGGCTTCTCCTGACAGCACTTCTTACGGTACTGCTTCAAGCGCAACTAGCGTATGGCCAGAGTGACATACTTACCGGAGAGGATATCGCCAAAGTCCTCGTAGGCAACACCATACAAATGAACTTTAGAGATAGTCAGTCTGACTTTCGGACCCAAACCTTTCACGAGTATTATGACCCTGACGGCTCTATTTACGGAATGGTAAATTATCGGGAGCAGGCAGGAAACCTTAAGCATTTTGTAGGATCCTGGCAGGTTAAAGATGGAAAGTTTTGCACCTCCGTTTACGGAAGAGACTATTCCTGCAACCAACTAAAGCCTGTAAAAGGAAATAACTTTGAGTTGGTTGGCGAAAGCGGTGTTGTAAGAGATGTAATAATTTACGAAGGCAAGCATCATGGCATCGAATAATATCCAATTTAATAAACCGGACCGCACTTAGTCGGCCCTGAAAAAGCAAAAACCCTCTAAAACCAGCAGCTTTTTCGGCTGCTTTTTTTGTTATTTGATTTTGGTGCTTTTGGGCGGCGTCAGCCTGGGGGCTTGATGGGGCCAGGATTGTGCCTGTCCAAGGTCAGCTACTCTAATTGGGCATTTGACGTGAGTGGCGAGGAAAATTCCCGTGAAACCAAAACCGTGGAAGCGTGCCCGTTGGCACGTTTTCGTAATAGAATTCGAGATCACTTTCCATAGCTTTGTGATATGCCGCCACCTCATTCAGCCAGTAGAGAGATGGCAGGCCTACTAGCAACCCGACCAAAACAGCTGCCACTCCCCTTACTTTGGGACGCCTGGGTGTAATCGGTCGCGATTCAGGCGTAATCAATGCCCAGAACACGCAAAGCACCAAAAATCCGATCAGCATCGAGCCCGGAGCCATAAATACCGCAGAAACACCAGCATGCAGTAATGCGGCTGAAACTGATGCCGTGAATGCCGCCAGAGGCTGGGCCAGATCATCATTTTTGCTGGCACGCACTTCATCCCGTCGCTGCCAAAAAAGTCGGACTGCCTGACCAACCAGCAGCAAAAGAACACCAATCAAGAGCCAGCCGTACTCAGCAGCCCACATTAAATACATATTGTGGGGATGACCGAATTTAGGAGACTGCCGGTAGCCTTCAGTCAAAATTTCATGGGTCAGCCAGGATTGTGGCCCCATACCAAAGGGGATGTTTTCAAGGCTCATTCGCCAAGCTTCAATGAATAGAGGCATTCGCCCAGACGTATCCGCCTTCAATGCACGAATACTAATTTCATCCAGCAACAATGAAGGGATAAGAACGGAAAGAAGTAGCCATGCAATTACGCCATACGCCAGATACCGTAAAAACATCTTCAGCCAGGGTAGCGCCGGGCGACCAATCAACACAACCGCAACAAGTACCCCGAACGCGAGCCCCAACATGGTTCCCCGAGAGGACGAAAGGAACACTACCCACCACCAAAGCGCCGCGCCCAGCGCAATGAAAAATCGCCACAATCTTTGATCCCGGAGCGGCCCCACAAGTACAGCCAGGGGCAGTAATGGCAGGAGCCAAGTGGCAATGTGGCTCCAATAGCGAATATTCACAAAGCCCCAAGGAATAAAACTCGACAGGTTTGCCACTTGATCAGAAAGTGCAAACAGGTAAACCGTTATAGTGGCACCACCATAAAAAGCAGCTGTGGCCGCTGCGACACTCACCAAAACAACGACCCAGTATTGCCTCTGCTTCTCACTTCCCGGCAAACTGCCCACCAATACGAAACCAAGAAAGAACGCTGCATACATTCCAGGCTCCGCCCAGTTATAAGGGGACTCGCCAAACGCCAGTGCCAACAAAACAAACCCACCCGCGACCAAGGCCACAGGCCATATACGCCCAAGCAGAGCCCAACCGTGCTGATAAACCAAAACGACTACTGAAAAGCTAACCGCCAGCCCCAGCAGACCCACCAATATAAACCGCTGTGAAGCATAACCACCAAATGGCAGCGACAAAAAGTCTGAAAATAAAACGCTGGCAAACACCGCAGCAACCAACAACCAAAGAGCAGCATTCCAGGTTTTTTGCATTACATCCTCTGGTGCAAAGGGTAAGAACTGAATTTTGGATAGATGAATATATTCACAGCCGGCAACCGGAAGGCAGATAGGACGACTTCCAGCTTGATGCTGCCGCATTATCAACCACACACTCCCAATTTCCTGCGACATCGCGGTCAAAGCGCAGAATCAAACCTGTCAAATTTGGGTGGGCACTGCCGCCCAAGGTCACTTGAAGCTGACCTGATCCGTCAGGATTGAGTGTGCCTATATTGACGGCCTGAGCGCCGTTAGTAAGATTTGACGGGTTGTAGCCAATATCATTATTAGTAACACTTCCACCGGAACCTGTACGCTCTTCAAACGGGGCCTTATAAGCTGACAATTCACCTACCGCCCGGTTTGTCTGGGTTTTTATTACATATCCCTGATAGGCAGGGATAGCAATGGCAGCCAGTATGCCGATGATCGCTACAACGATCATCAGTTCTATCAAGGTAAAACCGGCATTTTTAATCATCAGCGATCAGGTTCTGGCAGTTAATTTATATTCTATTATGCAAATTCAGAGCCAAAATCCTGAATTGGAAAATATATTCTGCTGCGTGCCTGTCCATCACACTCGCCGAACAGGGCCTGAGTATCGGGCCACCAGGTCATCGGCAGTGATTAACAGAAACCCCTCAGATTCTGCCTGAGCTACCAGAATCTGATCAAACGGATCTCTATGAATATCGGGCAGATGGCTCATGGCTAGCGTATGCCGGGAGGTTATGGGTAACTCCAGATAGCCGTTATTCATGAGACCCCGCCTCAGTATATTGGGATTAACCTGAAAGTCTTGTCGGCCCAGATTATTCTTAATAACGACTTCCCAAAGACTGGCCGCGCTGAAATATAAAGTGTTCGCGTGATCGCTAATCAGCCCCGTTGCTTCAGCCGATAGTTTCTGAGGCTCGGCCGCAGCCTGTATCGAAAGAAAGCTATAGCCCGAAGAAATGCCTTCCTGGCTCCATCTGTTGATGAAGTATTCGGATTACAAAGATATCGCGCTCGCGCTGTCGGTAAAAGATGGCATGTTTCTGGTGGTCATGGCGGCGTACATTGGTGGCAATTTCAGAGCATTCGTACCCCATCAATGGGGACTCTGACAACAAGTTCAGGGTTCTATCCAGGTCGTCAGTATAAGTATCCGCCTGAAGATCTCCGAAGTTGAGCAGTGTATATTCGTAGATCCCTGCAAAATCTTCAGCCGCCAAGTTCGAGAGTTTATACACTGCGCTGTTGCTTCACCCGAGCGGCAATATCACGCAGAGAGAGATCGCTTTCGCCGCTTTGCTCTCCGGCTTCCACTGCTTGTTTTAACGCAGCCAACTGGTTTTCCTGGCGCTCAAGCAGCCGCAATGCTGAACGAACGATTTCACTGGTTGAGCCATACCGTCCGGACTCGATCAGCTTCCCAACAAAGTCGTCTAATGGAGCCCCGATAGTCACACTTGTCGTTCTAGCCATGAGAAGAACTACTCCTTTCGCTGTATTAATAATTAACACAAGTGTAGCGACGTAAAAGCCAACCAACAAGTGGGAATTCTCTCGTCCGTCGTTTGTATGCACCAGAAAGGAGACACAATCGATCCCCGACTAATCCCTCCAAATTCAGGGGGGATGTTTGACAGAATGCCGAATACGCGCACCAAAAAAAGCAAAGGCCCGGAGGTCGAAACCGCCGGGCCTTTGGGAATCACGTCAGGCTATGCTGCGTCTGCCTATGACGATCGTTAGAAAAACAAGGTAGAAGGCACGCCAAAACGCTGACCCAATGCCTCCATATGCTTGCGGGTCAACTTCTTCCCTTCTGCACTGTTGAGAATCTTGCTCACGTTACCCTTTGAACCCAGCTCCGGCAGATCGGAAACGCCGAGGCCATGTTGTGCCATCAAGGTTCTCAGTACAGCAATCCCCTTGTCCTCCTCAGCAACTGCAGCATTGAACTCTAAGAATTCTTCAGCCTGATCCTCCCAACGCTCAATGCTCACAGCCAAGATTTCAATTAGTGGCTTATTGGCACTGTAGTCGCTCACCAACTCATCCATCAGCTCTATGGCCCGCTCATAGTCCTCCCGGCTATCGATGTGAGCCAGGAAAGGTACCTGAGCCAAAGCCTCTCTCATTTGAATACAAGCAGCGGATAACATGGGCGTTACTCCTTATTTCTGCGATATTTCTCTGTTAGCTGGTCATACTCAGCATGGTTACAAATATGCTTCACATACATGCGGTTATCACGAAACTCAATGAAAGCGATCATTCGCAAATTGTTACCGCCAATGTCGATCACCCACCACTTGTCCCGATACTTAAAATTGTCCAGCGACGGAAAGACCTGGCGTAGTTGATCAGGAGTTTCGAATTTTCCGGCACGCAAGGTTATATAGCTATTAATCAAGGCAGCCCGATCATTCGGATAGAGCAGAGCTGCGTCATTAAACGGTTTCCTTGAAATAACGTGCACTGACCTTCCTTGTTTCAATTTTAGAAACATTAACATAAAAGTTTCCAAAATTGAAACTACATTATGTAGCCGGTTACGTTGACTAGGTCGAGCGGGGCCTGTTCATGGTCATCCCATTGACATAAATCCGCAATAAACGCATCAAAAACAGCAAAGGCCCGAGGGTCGAAACCGCCGGGCCTTTGGGAATCAAGTCAGGCTAAGCTGTGCCTGTCCATGATCAACTCCTATCAGTCAACTTTAATAAAAGTGGGCTCGTTTGCCGTTGATGGCGCAGTTGAGCTGTGCCTGTCCATGATCAGTCGTGATTGGGCTAGGGAGACTCTGAATAAGTCCCCAAAATCAGCGATAATACCGCCATCGTCAACTGCATAGGATTCGTTGCCACCATGGATCAGATCACCTTCTCCGAAGCCGAGTACCAGACCAAGAAGCGCAAGACCCGCCGCGAGATCTTTCTGGAGCGGATGGACAAGCTGATTCCCTGGAAGCAGCTGGAGAAGAAGGTAGCCCGATATTACCCCAAGGGCCAGACGGGCCGACCACCGTATCCGCTGCCGACCATGCTGCGAGTCCACTGCATGCAGTTGTTCTATAACCTCAGTGATCCTGCCATGGAAGACGCATTGTATGAGATCGAATCCATGCGCCAGTTCGCCGGCCTGAAGCTGGACCGCTTGCCGGACGAAACCACTATTCTCAAGTTCCGGCATTTCCTGGAGCGCCACGGCCTTGGCAAGGTGTTGTTCAAAGAAGTGAACAAACACCTGGAGAAGAACGGCCTGATGTTGCGCGAGGGCAGCATTGTGGATGCCTCCATCATTTCTGCCCCGAGTTCCACGAAGAACGAGAGGGGCAAGCGTGACCCAGAGATGCACCAAACCAGAAAAGGCAATCAGTGGTACTTTGGCATGAAGATGCACATTGGCGTCGATGACACGCTCGGCCTGATCCACAGCATCGATACCACGGCAGCCAACGTCCACGACATTGTGCCCGTTGGCAACCTTCTCCACGGTGACGAGCAACGTGTGTTCGGTGATGCCGGTTATCTTGGGATTCAAAAGCGGGATGAGCATAAAGATCGTAAAAACGTATCCTGGTTCATTGCCAAGCGTCCTGGCACTCGAAAGAAGCTGGACGAACGTAAGCTGAAGGCCGAAAAGCTCAAAGCCAGCGCCCGGGCCAAGGTGGAGCATCCATTCCGGTACATCAAACAAGTCTTTGGCTATAGCAAAGTCCGCTATCGTGGCCTGGCTAAAAACAGTAACCGACTGCACTTGCTGGCCGCGTTCAGCAACCTGCTGATGGGTGAAAAATACTTACTGGCGTAGGGCCAGTGCGCCTGAATTCCGCCAAAATGGCGGGAAACGGGCAAATAACAAACAAATGAAGGGGGTAATGACGCCCGAATGACGGTTGAATGACTTTTTTTCGAGTTGAAAAGCGATTCAGCGGCAAATCAGGCGTTAATCAGACCCTCCCTAGATTGTGTCTGTCCATGATCATCATTAAATGCCAGTAACCAGAAAATCGATTGCTCCAACGATTTCATCTCTACTAGCCATCAATGAGCCTTCGTTCTTTTTAAGAAAGCTCGCAGAAACACTCGTAAGTTGGTGGGTAAGTAAAGCGTAACATTTATTCTTTATCTTGATGATTGGGCAAAGATTATCGGGATAACTCTTGTCCGATTTACTTGCAGGAGTTAGCGGAATTACAACTCTGCTATTTAACGCATTAAGAAGGCCACTTTGAATATCAACAAAATAAGGATAAGTCTTGCACGTATCCTCGTCCGTATTTGTATAAAGGTCGAACTGTTTCATCAAAAGACTCTATGCTTGTCAGCAAAGAGTCCATTTTTTTCAACAAGCTCATTGCAGACTTTAATTGCCTGCTGATTGTCTTCCAACCACTGCTTGCGGCGCTTCTCGCGAACCTTCTCTGTAAGCGCCTGCTCTAATGTCTCAGACAAGTTTATCTTCAAAGTGCGAGCCTCAGCCAGCAACTCCCTGTTTATGCTAAGGTTCGTAGCTTTTTTTGGGGCACTTCTATCAGTTAGAGGCTGCATCGCATTCACCATAGGCTACACGCACTGTCGATGCGCATAACGTTAGTTTTTTGCATTAAAAAAGTCAACATGACTCTCAAATACACGCACCAGAAAAAGCAAAGGCCCGAGGGTCGAAACCGCCGGGCCTTCGGGAATCAAGTCAGGCTAAGCTGTGCCTGTCCATGATCAATCCCTGTCAACTCTTACGAGTTAGGGCAACCTGAAGCTTCGTACTTTTCATCTGCAGTCGTTGTGCAACTCCAAGTACCTAAACTAGAGCGGGCCCATGTTACAGTCTTGGCCGTGGCGTCTTTAAGAGTAGCGGCTGCGTTCCCACCAAAAGTACCGGCGATTGTCCCCGTGGCCGTTAATGCAGCCGTGTTTGTTATAGCAGTTGTAACCGACGTTCCAGCAGTCGAAGTAGCCGGCGCTGACAAGCTAAGAATGTTTGACCCCGTCCACCCCATGTCACATTCGCCTACCGCAGTCTTACCATCATTCAAACAAGTCTCATATGCCGTCTTTAGCGCCCCCAGCTCTGCAACTGCGCGACTTACTTGTGATTTGGCAATATAATTTTGATACTGCGGAATAGCAATCGCCGCCAAAATACCAATAATCGCCACAACGATCATCAATTCAATCAGCGTAAAACCCTTCTGAGCATGATTAATCTGCATCTTATTCATATTCGACCTCTGCTTTTGTCGTTAAGAAACCCCAAATGGCCCGGTGTCGGTGGAGCCCTGCCCCGCGACCAATTCTATTGAGCCTGAATCATCACAAGCACCTTGCATGCCAATCACAAAAGCAACCCCATAAAACACCACTGATCAACCAACTAACCCATTTTGTTACGCGTCAAACCAGTCACTCAGCCTGCCGACTCCCAGCCCCTACCCGTCACCCACTGACAAATTTTGTCACCCACCTCACTCACGTTCCTACCAGGATCAACCCAACTAATCCCCCTAAACCAACACACACCTTTCCAAACCCAATCCAGCCATCTAAACTCTTCTCAATCGACAAAAACCCTTTTTCAGTCACTTAGGCGGCACTCTTTACTCAGTTTATGGCTACTAACCAAAGTAACATCACGCTCACCGGCCTGGCCCGGCGCTTTGTGGAAGACGGACTTCTTGAAGAGGCCGTCGCTAAGGATGCCTTTGTACAGGCGTCGCAGAATCGGATTCCACTGATCACCTACCTTACCCAGAATAAGCTCGCAGACAGTTCCAAGCTGGCTTTCTCAGCGGCGATGGAATTCGGAGTGTCTGTTCTCGATCTTTCGTCATTTCTTCCAGAGATGATGCCGGAGAAGGTGGTCGACGAGAAACTGGTACGAAAGCACAACGCTCTTCCTCTATATAAGAGAGGCAACCGTCTTTTTATTGCGGTGTCCGACCCCACGAACATTCAGGCACTGGACGAGATCAAGTTCAACACCGGCCTGAGCACCGATCCCATTCTGGTTGATGATGCGAAGCTACGTGAGGCTATCGACAAGTATCTGGAATCTCATGACACGAGCATGGGTGATCTGGACGATGCGGATCTTGAGGGCGTGGAAACCGAGGGCGGCGAGCCGGAAGATGACGGAGCCGTTTCTGCCAGTGATGTAGACGATGCGCCCATCGTGAAGTATGTGAACAAGATGTTGCTGGACGCTATTCGTGGTGGCGCCTCGGATGTGCATTTTGAGCCTTATGAGAAAACTTACAGGGTTCGATACAGGACAGACGGCATTTTGAAGGAGATGTCACGCCCCTCCATCAAGCTGGCACCCAAGATTTCGGCGCGTATAAAAATCATGGCCCAACTGGACATTTCCGAGCGGCGGGTTCCCCAGGATGGCCGGATCAAGATGAAGCTGTCCAAGACTAAGGCCATCGATTTCCGGGTTAACACCTTGCCGACGCTTTGGGGCGAGAAAATCGTTCTTCGGATTCTTGATCCCAGCCAGGCCAAGTTGGGCATTGATGCGCTGGGCTACGAGGAAGACCAGAAAAAACTCTATATGGATTCACTGGCCCAGCCACAGGGCATGATTCTGGTGACCGGGCCCACGGGCTCCGGTAAAACCGTCTCTCTTTATACCGGCTTGAATATTCTCAATACGGCGGACATCAATATCTCCACGGCGGAGGATCCGGCAGAAATCAACCTTGAAGGCATTAACCAGGTCAACGTGAACAACAGGGTTGGTTTGGGTTTCGCTGAAGCGCTGCGGGCCTTCCTCCGGCAAGATCCCGACGTGATCATGGTGGGTGAGATTCGGGACCTTGAAACCGCCAATATTGCAATCAAAGCTGCACAAACGGGCCACTTGGTTCTCTCTACCCTGCACACCAACAGCGCTGCAGAAACGCTAACCCGGATGATGAATATGGGCGTGCCGGCATTCAACATTGCCACGTCTGTGAGTCTGATTATTGCCCAGCGCCTCGGTCGGCGCCTGTGCAGTGCGTGCAAACAGCCCGGTGACGTCCCAAAGGACATACTTTTGACCGAGGGGTTCACACAGGAACAAATTGATACAGGGTTCAAGTTGTACCACCCCAAGGGCTGTGATAAATGCAATGGTGGATATAAAGGCCGCGTCGGTATTTACGAGGTGGTCAAGGTTACCGAGAAGCTGGCCAGTATGATTATGGAAGAAGCCAGTTCCATTAAAATTGCAAAGCAGGCTGAGGCCGAAGGCTTCCGGAATTTACGCCAATCAGCACTCTTGAAGGTGATGGAGGGCGTGACCAGTCTTGAGGAAGCCAACCGCGTGACGAAGGATTAAGCATGGCAGAGAAAGCGCACAAGCTGGAATCGTATATCTGGGAAGGTAAAGACCGGAGGGGCAACAAGTCCAAAGGCGAGCTTACCGGCTCCAATTTGGCGTTGGTTAAGGCTCAGCTCCGAAAGCAGGGCATCATTCCGGATAAGGTCAAGAAAAAACCTAAGCCTCTGTTCGGCGGCAGCAAGAAGATCACACCTTTTGACATCGCCATGCTCACCCGGCAACTTGCAACGATGATGAAAGCCGGTGTGCCGTTGGTTCAAAGCTTTGACATTGTCACTGACGGCCTTGAGAACAAGGGGTTGCAGGACCTGGTGATGTCGGTAAGAAATGACATTTCCTCCGGTACCAGCTTTGCTGGGGCGCTTCGCAAGCACCCGAAGCACTTTGACAACCTTTACTGCAACCTGGTGGATTCTGGTGAAAAAGCCGGCGCACTGGAGAAGATGCTGGACCGCATCGCGACTTATCTTGAGAAAACCGAACTGTTGAAGAAGAAAGTAAAAAAAGCGATGACCTACCCCATTGCAGTGGTTGTTGTCGCAATCGTTGTTACCGCTATTCTTCTGGTGAAGGTCGTTCCACAGTTCGAAAGCCTGTTTCAGGGTTTTGGCGCGGAGCTTCCTGTGTTTACCCAAATGGTCGTGCGGCTTTCTGAGTGGATGCAGACTTGGTGGTTTGTGGTGTTGCTGGGTATTGTGGGCACCATATTCCTGTTCAAGGAAGCCAATCGCCGATCACAGAAGTTTTCGGATTTTGTGGACAAGTATGTCCTTAAACTGCCTGTTGTAGGCGAAATTCTTGATAAGTCTGCGGTTGCCAAGTTCGGCAGGGTTCTGTCCACTACCTTTGCTGCGGGTGTTCCCCTTGTAGACGCTCTTGATTCTGTTGCAGGTGCCACGGGCAACGCCGTTTATCGAGATGCCATTCAACGCATCAAAAACGATGTTTCCAGCGGCACCCAGCTGCAGGCTTCCATGCGGGAGCAGGATATTTTCCCGGTGATGGCGGTGCAGTTGACGGCTATTGGTGAGGAATCCGGTAATCTGGATGAGATGCTGGAGAAGGTGGCTGAGCATTATGAGGGTGTGGTGGATGACATGGTGGATAACCTGACTGCGCTGATGGAGCCGATGATTATGGCTGTGCTGGGTGTGCTTGTGGGTGGGTTGATTATTGCTATGTACCTGCCGATCTTTCAGATGGGGCAGGTTGTTGGGTAGGGTGCCCTCGCCCCCTCTCCCCCGGCCCCTCTCCCGCTGGGGGAGAGGGGAGCAAAGACTTCTCTCCTGCAAGCGGGGAGTAAAAAATAGAGAATCACTTAGAGCTTTTGAATGTCTACATTAAACGTCTTCCTTTCAACTCCCTGGCTTCTATACCCCTCTGTAATATTCATCTCCTTATGTATTGGCAGTTTTCTGAATGTAGTCATTCTTCGCCTGCCGAAGATGATGCATCAGGATTGGCGCTGTCAGTGCGAGGCGTTTCTGGAGGTTCCGGAAGCGGAGCGGAAACAGGAGGAGCCTGTAACGCTTTCCAAGCCAGCTTCTACCTGCCCTTACTGCGGCCATAAAATCCGGGCCTGGGAAAACATTCCGGTTATCAGCTATCTGCTTCTTGGCGGGAAGTGTGGTGGCTGCAAGGCGCACATTTCGATTCGCTATCCGCTCATAGAGACGGTAACGGCGTTGTTTTCCGTGATGACGGTTGTGATCATCGGCCCATCCGAGGCAGCCTTGTGGTCGCTTCTTCTGGTCTGGGCGCTGGTCGCCCTGACCGTGATCGATTTTGATACCCAGCTTCTGCCAGATAGCATCACCCTGCCCTTGATGTGGCTTGGGCTGATATTGAGCTATTTCGGGTATTTGGGCGATTTTGACAACGCTTTCCTGGGTGCGGTTTTTGGTTATCTTTCCCTTTGGTCTGTTTACTGGGTGTTCAAACTGGCAACTGGCAAAGAAGGCATGGGGCACGGCGATTTCAAGCTGCTGGCTGCCTTGGGCGCCTGGCTGGGGTGGGAGTTGTTGCCCGCAGTTATTCTGTTGTCTTCTGTGGTGGGTGCCGTTGTGGGTATCAGCCTGATGGTGTTCAAAAAGCATGGGCGTGAAGTACCTATCCCGTTTGGGCCTTACCTTGCGGCTGCCGGTTTGTTGTGTTTGTGGTTTGGCGTTGAGATTCAGGAATTCTGGTACGGGCTGTTAGGGGTTTGACGCATCAGATGATCATTATCGGGCTTACAGGCGGTATCGGTTCTGGCAAATCCACGGTCGCGCGTCAGTTTGGCGCTTTGGGCGTGCACTGGGTGGATGCGGACGATGTGGCGCGGGAAGTGGTTGAGCCGGGCATGCCTGCGCTGAGCGCTATTACCGATCACTTCGGACAGGACATTCTCACAGTCGACGGGGCGCTCAATAGAGCACGCCTTCGGCAGATTGTGTTTGAGCAACCAGAGCAGCGTGCGTGGCTTGAGAGCCTGCTGCACCCGATCATTCGCGAAGAGCTGATTCGCCAACTACATCCTACAGATTATACTTTGCCTTACGTTCTGTTAGTGTCTCCCCTGCTGCTGGAAACCGACCAGAACGAACTGGTTGAAAAAGTACTGGTGGTGGATGTTCCCGTGGATGTGCAGATAGAGCGTACCATGGCCAGGGATACCAACTCTCGCGAACAGGTTGAGCGGATTATTGCCGCTCAGATGCCCCGCGAGCAGCGCATCAGCAAGGCGGATGCCGTAATTGATAACAATCAGCCCACAGAAAAAGTTGCTGCCGAGGTTCGCGCATTGCATGAAAGGTTCATGGTGGACTTTGGTTGATCAACTCCGCTTTAGGCACGGTTCGGCTTTTGCCCGAACGGTTACAGCATTGCTCATTCTAATCAGCACAAACAGTTACGGCATTGAACCCGTGTTCAAGGTTCAGGAGCACTCTGTAACCGACGCCCTGGCGCCTGACAAACTGCCACTGTCGTTCTATACGTTTGATCCGGATGAGTACTGGGCAGAACCTAGGGACTCCTACTGGATGGGCTTCAGCAATTTTATCCTGCGGCAAGAGCGTATTCAGAGCCCAAAAGTTCAATCCCTTGGGAATTGGGCCGATCGGACGCTCTCCGGTGAAGCCCATAACCTGCCGAATAACGAAAGCTACTTGCGCGTCGGTTTTGCCACCGAATCCGAATACGGCGACCCGGCCCAGTTCGAGCCGGAAGTCCGGTTCCGTCTGGATATACCCACCACGAAACGTAAACTGCGTCTGGTTATTGAAAGCGAAAGCGACGAGTTGATTCCCTTGGAGGAACGTCAGCGCTACCGGCAACTTACAGAGCCCGACCGCACAGACACTCAAACAACCGGCGCTTTACGGTACCTCTCGCAAATCGGCGATGCCATCAACCTGTCCAACGACTTCGGCGTGCGCCTGCGCCTTCCTCCGGATGCGTTCTGGCGGGCGACCGCGGAGAAGCGCTGGAAAGCGGATGCCGACTGGGCAATGCGCGCACAGCAGCGTTTTTATTTTTACCATCAGGATGGCTGGGGTGCCCGCACCTGGCTCAGTGCCAGTCGGGATGTTGGTAATGGCTGGCGGTTCTGGTCATCCTCTGAGCTAGAATGGGTTCACCGTGACAGCCAGTTTGTGGCGGCGCAGATTTTCAGTACCGGCAAGCGCATCAATAATCGTTCCACCCTCACCCCCCGTATCGGCGTTCTTGGCGAGAGCAAACCGGGTTGGCGCACAACGTCTGCTTTTGCCGATCTCACATGGCGCTACCGGCTCCACAGCGACTGGCTGTTTGCCGAAATCATCCCGGCGTTAACCTTTCCCAGAGAAGAGAGCTTCAAAGACCAGGGTTCGGTGCTTTTTCGCATAGAAATGTTCTTTTCGGGTAGCATTGATCGTGACTTCTAACTTCAAAGCCCGCTTGCAGGCCTCAAGCACGGAGTTTGAATCAGGACCAATGCCCAGACACCACTCTATTGCTGCATCAGACGCTCTGGCGCTTAAACCCATAGCCATCACCCACTCCTGCTTCAAAGACAAATTCGGAGTCCCGCGCCAACCAGGCCTCACTCGCCACGCCAGAGCCGATCTGATTATTCAGCCACCCTACGATCGGGAAGACGCTTTCCGTGGTCTGGAAACCGCCAGCCATCTCTGGCTGATCTTCCAGTTTCACGAAGCCGTGCGGGCAGAGTGGCGGCCCGTGGTTCGGCCACCTCGGCTGGGCGGAAACCGGAAAATGGGCGTGTTCGCCAGCCGTTCACCGTTCCGGCCTAACAGCCTTGGGTTATCCGTGGTTCGGAACGAGGGGCTTGTACGTAAAAATGGCCAGCTGGCGTTGCGGATAAGCGATCACGATCTGATTGAGGGCACGCCGATTCTGGATATCAAACCTTACCTGCCATTTGCGGATTCGGTGCCGGACGCCGCTCTGGGCTGGGCTGAAACGGCGCCCACTGAGCGCCTGGACGTTTCTTTCCTGCCAGAAGCCGAAGCACAGCTTGCCAGCCTGCCACCAGAGCAGTATCCGGATCTGAAGCTGCTCATTACCGATGTGGTGAGCTACGACCCCCGCCCTTCCTTTCGCAGAGGTCGTGATGAGGAGCGTATTTACGGAGCGCATCTTTATGATCTGAACGTGCGATTCCGGTTTATGAACGATGATTCTCAGAAACGTGTCGAAGTGCTGACGGTCTGTTAGACTTCCGTTGGTGATTTAGTAGTCGACACAGGGAATTTGTGCCTTGCCTTCAAATCGGTTTTTCACGCGCATGGGTATCCGGCCGCTGGCAATGCGGCTGCTTGTGTATGTGCTGCTATTCAGCCTGGTCATTTCCCTGGTCGCCACCGGCGTGCAGATGATCGGTGAGTTTGAGCGCCGCAAGTCCGATCTTCAGGAAACCCAGCAGCGCGCCGCAGGGCTGGTCTCCGGTAGTATGAGCAACAACATCTGGCTGATGAATTTCAGCGAGGTGGCCAACAGCCTGGATGACATGCGGGCGGTAGAGGCCATTCACTACGCCAGAGTTGTGACCTCCACCGGTGAGGAGTTCAGTACCGGCGACTACCCCGAAGGCCGGGTTATTTCACAAACCTTCCCGCTGATATTCGATCGCTCAACCTTCCGCGGCCCGGAAAACATGGGCACACTTACGATCACCTCGTCGGTTGAGCACGTTTATTCGGGGCTACGCAACGGCGCGCTGATTAACCTGCTGTTTCAGTCGATTGTGGTGATGCTGGGCACGCTGGGGCTTGTGATCATCGTGCGCTTCACCCTCTCTCGCCACATGGAATCCATGGCAGACTACGCTGCGCGGCTGAACCTGGATGCGCTGGTGGATCCGCTCAAGCTGAAGCGCAGACCACCCAAAAACCCTGACGAGCTTTCAGAGCTTGAACAGGCACTTAACAAGATGCGGCTTCAGATTCTGGAAGATACCCGGTCACTCCGGCAGACCACCCTTCAATCCCAGGATGAGCGGGATGAGGCGATACGAGCCAACCGCGCAAAAAACCAGTTTCTCGCCAATGTAAGCCATGAGCTGCGCACACCTCTGCAGTCTGTTCTCGGTTACGCAAACCTGCTGACCGACACACCGTTGGACCAGGAACAGAGCGAGTACGTGCACACCTTGCTCAGCGCCTCTGAAGGCCTTTCTGCCATCATTAACGATCTGCTGGACATTTCCAGCATGGAAGCTGAAAAGCTTGTGCTTGAGGACATTCCTTTCGATCTGCGGGAAACCCTGAACGATCTGGTGCACATGCTGGGCGACCGTGCACGTGAAAAAGGGCTGGCATTGGAGTTACGCATCGACGAGGAGCTGCCCTGGGCGCTCAGGGGTGACCCGGTGCGGATTCGCCAGGTGCTGCTGAACCTGGTTTCCAACGCGATCAAATTTACAGATTCCGGGCACGTGTTGATCAGTATCGAAGTGCTGGGGCGCCGGGATGAGAAGGTTCGCCTGCGCCTGGCGGTAGAAGATACGGGCATTGGCATTAACCCGGAAGACATTCCGCTGGTGTATGAGCCTTATGTGCAGTTGGGCCAGAGATTCCAGCGCCAGCTACCCGGTGCCGGGCTGGGGCTGACTATCTGCCGCCAACTGGTCAATCTGATGCAAGGCTCTCTGGATCTGGAAAGCCGACCCGGCGAGGGCTCTACATTCTGGGTTGAACTGACGCTGCCCGCGGCGCCTGAGAGTGGGTCGCACATGCGCCCGGATGCGCGCATGTTGAAGGGAAAGCGCGTGCTGGTTGCCGATTCCTACGAACTGTCCCGCAAGATTACGCTGGAAATGCTGTCACGCCATGATGTCCACATTGAGGCCGTCAAATCCGCCGGGGAGGCCCTGACATCGTTACGCCTGGCGTTCGACAGCCAGGAGCCGTTTGACGCCATTATCCTTGACGGCTTTTTGCCGGATATGGACAGCGATCTGCTATGTCGCCAGGTACGCGGCAACCCGTTATGGGCGGACATGCGCCTGCTGATTCTCTCATCCAACCCACAGCGTGGCGATGCCGAACATTTCCGCCAGGCCGGCGCGGATGCCTTTCTCAGCAAGTCCTTGCGGGAATCCTGCCTGACCCCCATTCTGAACCAGCTGTTCGAGGACGCTACAAAGGAAGATCGGTGCTTCCTTACCCGGTTCTCCCTGCAAACCACTCATGATACTGAAAAGCGCCGCGAGCTCACCTCTCGCCGCATGAAGGTGCTACTGGTCGAAGATAACCCGGTAAACCGAACGTTAACCCGAAGGCTGATGGAGAAACTGGGGTGCGATGTGATGACGGCAAATGACGGTGAGGCGGCATCCAGCTTGTGGCAATGGCATCCTTTTGATTTGATATTTATGGACTGCGTGATGCCCAGAGTGGACGGCTTCGAGGCCACTCGGCGCCTGCGGGCATGGGAAAAAACCCGTAAGCGCCAACGGGTACCCGTCGTCGCTCTTACCGCCAGCGCTATGGAAGAGGATGAAGAGCGCTGCCGTCGTGCCGGGATGGATTCATTTGTTGCCAAGCCTGTCAATATTGAAATGCTACGGGCAGTACTGGAACAATACGCCCATGGCGCTCCTGCAAAAGCCCCTGTATAACGCTGCGGAGCTCCATGCGGCAACCGCACATACGATTAACGATTTGAAAGGTCCACATGAACGTAGAATGCCCCACCTGCAAAAAATCCGTGGAATGGACGGAGTCCAATCCTTCAAGACCATTCTGCTCAGAACGCTGCAAGCTGATTGATCTTGGCGCCTGGGCCAATGAGGAATACAAGGTTCCGGCGGAGAATGCGTCTCCGGATGACCTGGATCAGGGCGGCGAAACAACGCGCCACTGAATTTTATGGGTACACCTGCGTGATTCCTGTCCAATAGCTTACAGCGGGCTTACACGCTTGTAAGTTGTGGTACCCGGAGTAGGCCGTTACCATTCGCCCACAATCAATACCTGCACTGCAATCAAGAGGATAAAAGAATGAAAGTATCCCGCATTTCCGTGTTAGTTCTCTCTATCGCTGCTGCACCAGCGTTTGCCAGCGACCTGGATTTGAGCCTGACCAACGATTCCGTAAAGGGCCAGGTGAACTTTTTCGACAACAACGACGACCTTCAGCTTGGTACCGGTTACACCTACCGTGAAGGTGGCCGCCATATTGGTAACGTGGACTTTCATGCCCAAGGCCGTACCGCGCTGGGTAACTTGCCCACAACCGCCGGTATCGGTTTGCGCGCCATAGGCTGGGATGACGACCGTCTGGATGGCGGCGCAGTGGGGCTGGGCGGCTTTGCCACTGTGAACATTCCCAGGGTTCCGGGCCTGTCGCTCACTGGCGGCCTGCACTATGCACCACGAATCCTCTCGTTTGGCGACTCGGAAGACATGACCAGCGTTGAGTTCCGTGGCAGCTATCGCGTTATCCGTAACGCGGAACTGTTTGCCGGTTACCGGTACCTGAATACCGAGCTGGATTCACCGTACCGGGGTGACATTAACCTGGACGAAGGCGTTATGGCTGGTATGAAGATTTTCTTCTAAACCCGCTTGATTATCTGGTACGGGCGCCCTCTCCGGGCGCCCGTTTCGTGCCCTTCCTCACGCTGTCCTGAAACCTGCGCTGCTAGACTGATCAGAGCCAGTTTTTCCTCATGTACCGGGACCGTGTTAGCAGCAAAGTGCGGCTCGGCGTTTTGATCGCGACTCAGCTACCGTGAACCCTCAGGTAACCCTGCTCGTACAACCTGTTATAATTACGAACATGATCGCCCGGATCGGCCGAACGCTCAGGCTCGCCGGGTACACAGACAGGTTGTAACGAGAGGTTTTATGTCGGCTGCAATGCGCTCGCTAATGCTAGTTGTTCCCTTAATCGCTTTTGCCGTCGGGGGGGCTCTTTACGTTCCATCGGAACGCTCAGCCAGTGACAGCAATAGCGGTTCGGAACCCGCCCTGAGCTCATTACCTCCACTGCCCTCTTGGGCTCGGGAGGACCTGCCGGATTTCTCCGGCTATCAGGACAGCACTGAAAAGAAGGTCGCGTTTTTCTCGTTTTTGTACCCTCGCATTGTGCTTGCCAATTCCCGTATTCTCATTGAGCGGGATTATCTTGACAGCCTCGCCAACGAAACCGCCCTGTCAAAAAAAGAGCACACCTGGCTCGCAGCTCAATCCAGACGTTTGCGGGTGGAGGAAGAGCCTGGTAGCCCTGCGCAATTTGCCCTGCTGAGAAAGCGCCTGGATGTTATTCCGCCGTCCTTGATTCTGGCGCAGGCGGCCAATGAGTCGGCCTGGGGTACGTCGCGCTTTGCGCTTCGAGGCAACAATCTGTTCGGCCAGTGGTGCTTCTCCAAGGGCTGTGGCCTGGTGCCCCTGAGCCGCGTTGAGGGTGCCAGCCATGAAGTGGCCTCCTTCCCGTCGCCCTACCACTCAGTAAGGGCCTACATCCAGAACCTGAACCGGCATGCGAGTTATCAAGGCCTGCGCGACACTCGCCTCGATGACAGAGAATCCGGTGATCCGCTTTCCGGGCTTGCCCTTGCCCGCGGTTTGGTCAGCTACTCCGAGCGTGGCGAGGAATATGTTGATGAAATTCGCTCGATGATCCGCTATAACAATCTGGAGTTCTATGATATTGAATTCAGGAAAATCCTAAGCGATCGCAGCCCCTCGCACCTGAAGGATCTGGCATCGGCAAGCGCAGAGAAAGCTCTGCTCCCAGGTCAGATTGCGGGAGAGAGCACCCGTACTTCGGCCGAGGGCTGATCTCCGATTAACCCCTGATAACCTGAGACATCCCCGCATGCTTTATTTTCTCCCTGCGCCGCTGAAGGGAACCCTGGCGGCCCTGTCTGTGCTCGTCAACACGCTCGTACTCTTCCCGTTTCTGATGTTGTTTGCGCTACTCAAACTCGTACTGCCCGTAATTGCTATTCGCAAGGGTTGCACCGTTGTGCTGAATAACATTGCCCGATTGTGGATCGGGGTCAACAACCTGGTGATGGATGTTCTGCACCAAGTTGACTGGGATGTGCGGGGTGCAGAACATCTCAGCCGCGAGCACTGGTATTTCGTTACCTGCAACCATCAAAGCTGGGCTGATATTCCGGCCATACAGTACGTGCTCAACAGCAGGATTCCCCTGCTCAAGTTCTTTCTGAAAAAACAGCTTATATGGGTTCCATTGCTGGGCGTTGCCTGGTGGGCGCTGGACTTCCCCTTTATGCACCGCCATACCAAAGAGCAACTTGCCCGGCAGCCAGAGTTGAAAGGCAAAGACATTGCCGCCACCCAGGCAGCGTGCGAGAAGTTCCGCTATACGCCGGTGACCATCTTCAACTTCATGGAAGGAACCCGCTTCACCCTCGCCAAACACAAACGCCAAAACTCTCCGTACAAACACCTCCTCAAGCCAAGGGCGGGCGGCACGGCGTTTGTTCTGGGCGCCATGGGCGAAATGCTGCATACCATGCTGGACGTGACGATTGTTTATCCCGGGGAGCACCGCAGTATAGGTATCTGGGATTATCTGAGCGGGCGTATCCGCACCATTGTGATCGATATCCGGGTGCGGGAAATTCCGACACAATTTCTTGGAATGGACTACGAGAACGGGCGAGAAACGCGCGTGGAATTCCAGCGCTGGGTGAGTGGATTATGGGCCGAGAAAGACGCCCGTATTGAAGCCATCAAAAACGAGAACCGGGCCCAAGCCTGACCCGACTCCTCAAACGTCTCACGGGCGTTACAGGAGCCCCAGCTCCCGGGCACGAACAGTCGCCTGGGTGCGGGAGCGCACTTCCAGCTTGGCGTTTATACGCCGGGCGTGAGTCTTTACCGTATGCAGCGAAATGTGCAGCTTGTCGGCGATTTCCTGGTTCGATAAACCTTTGGCGATCAGCTCAAGCACACTCTGCTCGCGGTCACTGATGGGCTCAGCCAGCATGGCAGGCGAGGTTTTTCCCGCTATGCCAAACAACTGACCCAAGGCGTCCCGGAACGGGGTTTCAGGCAGCTGGCCGTATGTCTTTTCCACCAGATCCCTGAGTTCAGGCTTGAGCTCTGCGAACGGGCTTATGAAGTGCTCCTTTTCCGCTTCGGATACCACACCTACAAGAATCTTCTGAGCCGATGTAATGCCTTTATCTTCGCTGACGAGCAGAGCAGCCAACAGCCGCATGTGTATGTCTACGCCCCAGGGAATCGCTTCATCATAGCGTTTACGTATGTTTGCCAGGGTTTCCCGAGCCCTTACGGTTTCGCCGCGGGCGAGATCCAGGCGTACCTGAAGGCAGTCCAGTAACCCGGGCATCATCGGAAAGAGTTCCGGCACGCATCTGGCTTCCCGATAGGGCTCCAGCCTCGCAAGTGCCTGGGCGACACTTTCAAGCTGATTCTGAGCCAGCCAGCAACTGGCTTTCAGGGCTTCAAGCACCGGAACATAGAGGGATTCATCCACCTGCCAGGTGTGCATGGTGCGTTCGGCCCGTCCGATCCACACAAACGCATCTTCCAGACGGCCCTGAGAGCGACACATCAACACCCGTATCGACATCGCCAGCAGTAGGCCAAGATCCCGGGTCTGCTCTGCATGGCGACTACAGGTGACCAGTAGCCTATCGGCCTCTGCGTTGCGCCCCTGATGCCAGAGCACGAGCACCAGATTCAACTGCAGCCGCGTTTCCCCGATTCGGGCAGGACGGGCGAGTTCCTGTACAACGGTATCCAGGCCTGTCCGCAGCAACTGCTCTGCATGCCGAAGCGCGCCTTTACCCAATTCAATCCGGGCATGGGCGTATACCGCCAACGCTTCCGAGCCGGAATCCCCTGCTTCCCTGGCCAAGCGGGAAGCAGCACGATTGGCCTCCCGGGCTTCTGTGAAACGCCCGCATGCACACAAAGCACTGGCACGCACCATCTGCGTGACCAACTGGCCCTGAGTTGAAAGTTCCCGCCCGGAAAGCGCACGCTCAGCCATTTCCAGAGCCGGCGCCACCTGCCCTTCTCCGCGCAGAATAAACGCTCTGAGCGCGCAGATCCGTGTTTCATGTTCTTGCCGGGTCTTATCCTCCATGCCATCAATCAGGGCCCGAGCCTGCCGGAACTGCCCGCCAATGGCATGCACCCAGCTGTAGACAATTCTCAGCCTGGGGCTGCGCTCAAGCAATGGTGCCGGAAGGCTTTTACGCAGGCGCAGCAACGAAGCCGTATCCTGCCCCAGCAACAGCGCCTCGGAACCCTCAGATGCAATGCGGATCACTTCCTCCGCATCGCCTGCCAACAGCGAGTACTTTAAAGCTTCGGGGAATTGGTTGCGACTGCCAAACCATCGGCTCGCCGCCAACATCCTGTCAGAATAGCCCGCCATCACCGGTGTTCTGAGCCACTCCATCAACAATGGATTGAGCCGGTACCAGCGCCCCCAACCCGCCATGACCTTTATGGGTAACCCACGCTCACAGGCCTCGGAAGGCAGCAACACACCCTCTGGAATCAGCGATTCAAATGCGAGAAACAGCTCGTCAGAGCACAGCCCCAGTTCTGATATGGCTCTGAGGGAGCGGACCTGCCCGGGAGTCAGGCTGCCCAATACGGATTCCTTTAAAAACCGTTCAACACCGGGTGTATCTGAAACAGCGTGCCTTTCCGAGCTTTGACGGATATCCCGGCGATAAAGCGCCAGTGGCGTGGGCCAGCCCTCCGTGAGATCGTACAAATGATCAATCGCCACACTGGTTAACTGTTGATCACTCAGAACCTCCCGGAAAAATTCAAAGGTTTCGCTTCGGCTGAACTCCAGCTTTTCGGTGCCTATGCGGGTGAACCGGTTTTCCAGTTCCAGAGCGTGGGTCTCATAGGGCAATGCCTGCCTGGAAAGCATGACGACTGAAAAATGAAGCGGTATATCGGCCACCAACTGCTGAAGCAAGGCAACGGCGGCCGGGTTCGTAATGTGGTGAAGGCCGTCCAGAACCAGAATGGAAGACCGTGGTACCTGCGCCTTTCTCAGCCCCATGAGCATTATCGCAAGCGCATCGGGGAAGGTGGCGCCGCCTTGCAGGCTGCTTTCAGAGGATTCGGGAATATCCAGTGCTACGGACAACAGGCTAAGAAAACGGGTGGGCGCGTTATCCTGTGAGTTCAGTGGCAGCCACCGGACACATTCATCGCTGATCCCCGCCGCCTGAATTCCCATAGCCAACGAGTGGGATTTTCCATATCCGCAAGGGGCTTCCACAAAAAGCACACCGCGCGGCGTTAATGCATCGGCAATCAAAGCATTGAGATGATGGCGCGCCAACGAATCCGCTGGAACGATCGGTGCCTGTAATCTCTGCTTCAGCAAATCTCTTACGAGTTCGCCACGCTGAAGTCCGCTGTTTGCTGACTGGAACTCGTCATTGGCTGCATAGCCATCCTGGAATGATTTCACACACTGCCCCGGTACGCCTTTAGTATGATAGTGAGGTTAAACCAATTGAGGGGCTGGCTGCAAAGTTTTGACGTGAAAGGTATTTATTTGGTGGCAGTTTTTTATCACAGAAACAGAAACGGCGGGCCGAGGCCCGCCGTTTCTGTAGATCTACATACCCATTTAGCGGGTTCCGGCTCTGCGTAGAGCTGCCGGAGTGTAGTCTCTGGACTGGCGCTTGACGCCAAACTGGTACGGATCGACTTCCTCGTTTGTCAGGCCCAGAACCAGATAGCGGCCAGACAACAGATCGTACAGGGTTTCAACCGCATACCAGGGAACGATCTGATCGTAGAACTGCATTGAATGGGCTTCTGCCACACGCCAGAGCTCACCACGACCATCGTAATGGTCGATGACCGATGCCTGCCAGGTGTCTTCATCAATATAGAAATCACGCTGAGCATAAATATGGCGCTCGCCTTCTTTCAGGGTTGCACGCAGGTGCCACACGCGATGGAGCTCGTAACGGGTCAGATCCTGATTGATATGGCCAGGCTTGACGATCTGGTCGTAAGTCAGATTCCGATCAACCAGCTTGTAGGAGTTGTACGGAATGTACATTTCCTTCTTGCCAACCAGCTCCCAGTTGTAGCGGTCTGGTGCGCCGTTGAACATATCGAAGTTATCTGACGTACGCATGCCGTCAGACGCAGTACCCGGTCCGTCGTAGGCAACCTGAGGTGCACGGCGAACACGACGCTGGCCAGCGTTGTATACCCAGGCACGACGCGGCTCTGCAACCTGGTCAATGGTCTCATGAACCAGCAGCACGTTACCGGCCAGGCGCGCCGGAGCGGTGATGGCCTGCTTGAAATAGAACAGCACGTTGGCATCTTCGCTCGGCTTGTAATCTTCCAGGTAGGTCCGCCAGGTCAACTCATCCTGAAACTTCACAACGGAGTAGGCGCCGTTGGCGGTAGGCGTTGCCTGCCCGACGTTGCGTTGCACCGAACCACCACGATAGCGCGTAATGTGGTTCCAGATTGCTTCCAGGCCGTTCTGCGGGATCGGGAATGGCGTTGCGTCCTTGTAGTTGCCCAGACCGTTACCGTCCTTGATCAGCTCTGTACCGGTCGCATTCTTGACCGTTTCATCCATGACGGCTTTCGGATAGGCCGCTGTGCGATGAGTCTCGTAAACCGGAAGCACATAGTCCGGGTATTGCTTGATCATTGCTACCTGCCCGGGGGACAGCTTGTCTGCGTATTCCGCTACGTTGCTCTGATCAATGGTGAACTGGGGCGCCTCATCCGGGAACGGGTTTACGTAGATACCGTCGCCCTTGTAACCGGCAGGGGGCGTTGTCAACCCCCCTGTCCACGCAGGAATAGCGCCGCCATTACCGGCTTTTTCGGCTCCTATCGGTGTCAGGGAGTCGCCCAGTTTGGCTGCTTCTCCGGCAGAAACCGCACCCCAAGCCTGACCTGCAATGAGACTCGCAGCCAGAACACTCATGGCCAGTAACTTCTTGTTTAGTTTCATTTAAATTACCTCGTTAAACGAATTCTTCCCGATTCAGAATGAGTAGGAAATGCTGGCACTCACAAAATCACGGTCAGTCAACTCGTTATAAGGCTTGCCGCCGAAAAAGTTTGTGTAACCGATATTACCGGTAATCTTGTTCAGGTAAACCCCCTGCAGGGACAAACCGATAGCCTTGCTGCCTTCGTTGAAAGCACCACCCGGCTGCGGGCTGTAACCTTCCACATCGTGGCTCCAGGCCAACTGCGGGAACAGACTTATTCCGGCGATTGCGCTCGAGTACTCCCAAACCAGCCGTGTACGATAACCCCAGGAGAAGTCGGTTGTGAAACCCTCATTATTACAGTAGTTGGTGTTGATGTTCGCTCCGGCAGCACAGAAATCGCCCGTGAAGTTGGCTCCGTCCAGCGGCAAGGTACCGATACCGAATGTTCCCGAGCGTCCGAAACGGGCTTCATCCGCATTCGGCAGGTCGTGTATGTAGGTCCCGCCAAACTCCGTGACCAGCGTCAGGCGGTCCGCTCCCATGGTCTGATCAAAGAACTTGATCAGCGTGAACTGGGCCTGGGAGACTTTAAACCGATCGTAACCCGCAACAGGCCTGCCTGCAAGATTCGCCCCTCCGGTTTCTCCAAGTCGCTGCCGTTCAAGGTCGCTCAGGATCTCGCCGCTAGGCCCCCGCTGCTGCAGACCACCGAAGATCAGCTCGAATGCGTTCCACTGCAGAGGGACGTTGTCGCGGAAGCTATACTCGGCCCCAAGAGACCAACCACCGGGTATGGTGGTGTTGATGCTGATGCCATAAAGGTTGATGTTCTCGGGATACTCAATGAAATAGCTTGGGAAAGACGAGAATGGCATGCTCGGATCGTTCGTCTGGGTCGGGCCAGGGTTGGACGGGTTGTTCACTAACCCGCTTACATATGGCAGACGGCTGTTGTACTTGATGTAGTAGAAGCCCAGCTCGGAATCGTTCAGGGTCGGCACGTACCAGCGCAAAGCCACACCGAACTGATCTTTCTCATCTGCCTCTTTGTCTCCGATACGCGGCGCAATAAAGCCCTGCGCGAACGCCTGAGAATCCGGCAACTGGCCGGCCAACAATACAGGGCCACAGCCATCAGCCGCGAAGTCGTTGGTTGAGAAGAAGGTTCCGCAATCGTCAGGACGAACCGGCTCCCAGTCCGTCTGAACGAACGTTTCAACTGTTACATTCTCGGCAATACCGGCAGACATGTAGAACATCTCCACCGGCAACAACGCGTCTTTCAGCTCAGAACCCGGAGCCCGGAACGCAGGAACGTTTACAGGGTTGATAATATTGATGCCGCCCTGGATAAAGGTACTTTCACCCCAGCTGACAACCTGGTTACCATAACGAAGGCTGACGGGAACGTCGCCAAAGTACCAATCCGAAAAGATGTACGCATCGAGGATTTCACCGCCGGAGGCATAATCTTTGGCGTCCTGATTCAACTCGCGGCGCTGGCCAACAGAATCAACGGCCCTGCGTTCATCTTTCAATTCGAAATCGTACCAGTAACGACCGCGCAGCAAGCCACCGATCCGGGTCAGGTACTGGCTATCGACTGTGTAATCGAGGAAAAGCTCACTGTTGCCTTTGACGATCTTGGAGTAGGTATCGCCTTTGTCAAAGTTCTGGTTGCCATCATCGTAGTTATTTGTAGACGCGCCAATATTTGCAAGCGGCCCGCCGGGAGCATATTCGGGGCCAAGGTTACCTTGGCCAATCAGACGCTTGTCACTATCTTCGACTCGCCAGCCAGCACCGGCGGAAAGCGTGGTGTTGAACTGTGCTTCCACATCCCCGAGGTAAAAGGAGTACGCAGAAGCCTGACCGGACATACCGGCCGCCACTGCCACAGCGAGCGGTAATCTTGTCCAACGCTGCCATTGGTGTGTTTTTCTTGTCATTGGAAGGCTACTCCATTGTTGTTCTGAGTCGTTGTTCTGAGTCGCTGCTCTGATTATTGGTGTTCACGATGTATAGGAGGCTTCATGCACAGTGCTCGTGATGTAGGCACTATAGCTAACGCTGTCCAGTGCTTTGATCAGTCAAAAGTATGATTTTGCTCTCACCACCCGCTCACCCACCCCGATCGGCGCCGGGTTTCCTGATGCTGCGTTCACTATAGACAACAATTCCGAATGCAACCACTTTGCTTTTGATCGTTTTTTACTCTTGCTACGGCTTGTGCGGAGCCTCCAGATATTCCTGTGACTGCATTTCCAGAAGGCGCGATTCGGTGCGTTCGAATTCAAAGCTCAGCCGCCCGCCGGAGTATAGTTCCGTTATCGGAGCCGCCGCTGAGATAATAACTTTCACATTGCGATCGTAGAACTCGTCAATCATATTTACGAACCGGCGCGACTGATCGTCTTTTTCACCTCCCAGAGCGGGAACATTACCGACAATGATGGCGTGGAACTGGCGAGCCATCTCAATGTAGTCGTTCTGGCTACGAGGGCCATCACAGACATCCTTGAAATCAAACCAGACCACGTCATCGGCGTGGGCCTGTGCGGGAATCTTGCGGCCGTTGATCTCGATGGACTTGCTGTGCTTGCCAGCCTCAAGCGCCAGAGCGTCAAAACCCCTGCGCAGTGAAGCCTCAGCCTCGTCGTCCAACGGCGAGTGGTAGAGTTCGGCCTGCTCCAGAGTACGCAGCCGGTAATCGACGCCACCATCTACGTTCACCACATCGGTGTGCTTTTTTACAAGCGCGATGGCTGGCAGAAAACGCGCCCGCTGCAAGCCATCTTTATAGAGGCCGTCGGGAACAATGTTAGAGGTGCACACCAGGGTGACGCCACGTTTGAACAACCCATCCATAAGCGTTGCGAGAATCATGGCATCGCCGATGTCTGACACAAAAAACTCGTCGAAGCAGATCACGCGGGTTTCACCGGCAAGCTTTTTAGCCACAAGATCCAGCGGATTCTTTTCGCCTTTGAAGTTTTTCAGTTCCTGATGAACCCGTTGCATAAAGCGATGAAAGTGCACGCGCATCTTGCGCTTAAACGGCAAGGATTCGAAGAATGTGTCCATAAGATAGGTTTTGCCACGGCCAACACCACCCCAGAAATAGAGGCCTTTGACCGGCTCTTCCCTGCCTTTTTTTAACTTGCGCCGCAATTTGGTCATTGCTTTGCCGCGTTCGCTTTCCGCTTCCACCAGTTTGTCGTAAAGTGTCTGAAGGCGTTGCACAGCATCAGCCTGAGCGGCATCCTTGAGAAAGTCCGGGCGCTCAAGGTCAGTTTGGTAGCGCTGCCAAGGCGTCTGGTGCGCAGGCGTTTCAAAAGGCGTAGAAGCTGTCATCAGGAAATCCCGGGGTCAGATCGTTGATTTTGGGCGGCGAATTATCGCGTATTTCCGATTTTTTCGCCACGCTGAACCGTTGCAGGGCAATACGACGATTGGCGCAGCACTCAAACATGGGATGATGAGGCTGCGGACGTTATACTGGCTCAGATAGCTTGGTTCATTTTTTAGGCAACAGGACGACACAACATATGACAAACCTGATTCTGGCAGCGATTGCCGCATTGATTGTTGGCATTGTCATCGGAGCGATTGTTGGCCGCTCGGGGCAAGGATCTACGCTCCGGCAGCGCCGTGCGGAGCAGCAGGCAGAAGAGCTGCGCAACGAGTACACCCGCTATCAGGCCCAGGTGAACGAGCATTTTATGGAGTCAGCCCATTTGCTGCGCCGGTTCAATGATGCGTACCGTGATGTGAACCAGCATATGGCTCGCGGGGCGAATCGCCTGTGCAATGATGAGGAATGGATGGCTGAGCTTGCTGAGCAAACATCCCGCAAACGCCTGGAGGAAGTCAGCGAGGACGGCGTTGAACCACCCCGGGATTATGCTCCCAAGACTTCAGGTACGCTTTCTGAAGACTTCGGTTTGAAGAAAGGCGAGAAAGCACCGCAGGTTTGATCAGACCGGATTATCGCAATCGATGAACCGATGACTGATACCAAATTCCTTTTCTAACGCTGCACCGAGCGCTTTTACACCATAGCGCTCGGTTGCGTGGTGGCCGGCGGCGTAATAGTGGATGCCGCACTCTCTGGCGGTGTGGGTAGTCGGCTCGGAGATTTCACCGCTGATATAGGCGTCGAGGCCTGCATCAATGGCTGTGTTGATAAAACCTTGTGCAGCACCGGTGCACCACCCTACCCTTTTGATTTCCGCTTTACCGTCGCCAACTCTTAGCGGATCGCGGTGAAGAGCTCTGGCGATTTGGAGCCCGAACTTTTCCGGGCTCATCGCTTCGTGAAGCTCACCTTCCCAGACAAGGCCGTTTAACGGTCTTGGTTTCTCTATACCCAGGATGTCTGCCAACTGGCGGTTGTTGCCGTATTCGGAGTGGTCATCCAGCGGCAGGTGGTAGGCGACCAGGTTGATGTCGTTATCCAGCAGTCGTTTCAGACGTTCACGTTTCATACCCCGGATGCTTTGATCTTCGCCTTTCCAGAAGTAGCCGTGGTGAACGATTAGCATATCGGCATTAGCTGCGATGGCGGCTTCGATTAATGCGCGGGAGGCGGTTACGCCGGTGACGATGGTATTAACGTCGCTCTTGCCTTCAACTTGCAGACCATTTGGGCAGTAGTCTTGAAAGTTTTCAGGCTGGAGCCATTCATTGAGTTTCGCGAGAATGCTGTCACGAGTTGCCATGTGCTTTCTCCTCCTGTTTTGATCTAGACTCTGGAGTTACCGGCCTCTATCGAACTTTTCTCGTTTACAGGGAGTTAAGGCCTGAAATCAGTGAATTGTTCTGTTCAGGAGTGCCAATGGTTATTCTCAGGAAGTCGCTAATTCTGGGCTTGTTGAAGTGGCGAACAATGATGCCTTGCTCCCTCAGAGCTTTTGCCAGACTTTCACCAGACTTCGCCCTGTGACGGGCGAACACGAAGTTCGCTTTAGAAGGTAAAACTTCAAAGCTCAGGCCTTCCAGACTTTTCGTCACGCGTTCGCGTTCGGATATCACACCTTTGCAGGACTTCTGGAACCAGGCTTCGTCTTCGTAAGCGGCTTTTGCGCCAGCCAGGGCAAGCCTGTCCAAAGGATAGCTGTTGAAGCTGTTTTTAACCCGGTTCAGGGCTTCGATCAGATCCGGATGACCGATGGCGAAGCCAACGCGCAGGCCCGCCAATGAACGGGCTTTGGACAGCGTCTGGCTGACCAGCAAGTTGGGATATTTGTCGACGAGCTTGATGGCAGATTCGCCACCAAAATCCACGTAGGCTTCATCAACCACGACCACGCGCTCCGGGTTGGCCTGGAGGATTGCTTCTACCTGCTCGAGCCCGAGGTAACGGCCGGTGGGCGCGTTGGGGTTGGGGAAGATGATTCCGCCGTTGGGTTGTTTGTAGTCTTCCGGGTTGATCTCGAAGCTGTCTGTGAGGGCTACGGTTTTGCCTTCAATATTGTAGAGGCCGCAGTACACCGGATAGAAGCTGTAGGTTACATCCGGGAACAGGATGGGTTGGTCGTGCTGGAACAAGGCATAAAATATGTGCGCCAGGACTTCGTCGGAGCCGTTGCCCAGGAATACTTGCTCGGGCGTTACGCTGTGATAGCCGGCAATGGCCTGGCGCAGGCTTTCGCCTTCCGGATCCGGGTAGAGGCGCAGGCTGTCATTGAGTTCGGCCTGTATGGCTTCGATGACTTTTGGTGAAGGGCCAAACGGATTTTCGTTGGTGTTCAGCTTTACCAGATTAGCCATTTTGGGCTGTTCGCCTGGTACATAGGGAACCAGACTGCTGACCAAAGGGCTCCAGAATTTACTCATCGTTTTTAATCCTGTATTCAGCTGAACGAGCGTGAGCCGTGAGCCCCTCACCTCTTGCCAGAACTGATGCAACCCGCCCCATCCGATCTGCGCCTTTCGCGCTGAAACCGATGATAGAGGAGCGCTTCTGGAAGTCGTAAACACCCAGCGGGGATGAGAATCGGGCTGTGCCGCTGGTGGGCAGTACGTGGTTGGGGCCTGCGCAGTAGTCGCCCAAAGCTTCGGCGGTATAGCGGCCCATGAAGATGGCGCCTGCATGGCGGATTTCTTCCAGCAGGGTTTCCGGGTCTTCTACGGACAGCTCCAGGTGTTCCGGCGCGATGCGGTTGGAGACGTTGGCGGCTTCGCTCAAATCCGCAACTTGTATCAGAGCTGCGCGATCGGTCATTGAGGTTCGGATAATGTCCGCGCGCTCCATGGTGGGCAGCAGTTTGTTGATGCTGGCTTCTACCGCATCAAGGAAGTCAGCGTCGGGGCTGATCAATATGGACTGGGCCTGTTCGTCGTGTTCGGCTTGGGAGAACAGGTCCATGGCGATCCAGTCCGGATCTGTTTTGCCATCGCAGATTACGAGTATTTCCGAAGGGCCGGCGATCATGTCTATGCCGACGGTGCCAAAAACTTCTCGCTTGGCGGTGGCGACGAAGATGTTGCCTGGACCGACGATTTTGTCTACTGCCGGGATGGTTTCTGTGCCGTAGGCCAGAGCGCCAACGGCCTGTGCGCCACCTACGGTGAATACACGATCAACACCCGCGATGGCCGCTGCGGCCAGTACCAGATCGTTCACCACGCCATCCGGAGTGGGAACCACCATAATAACTTCTCTCACACCGGCTACTTTCGCAGGAATCGCGTTCATCAGAACAGACGATGGATAGGCCGCCTTGCCGCCGGGTACATAAAGCCCTGCGCGATCCAGCGGCGTTACCTTCTGACCCAGCACAGTGCCGTCTTCGTCCTGATACTGCCAGGATTTCTGATTCTGACGCTCGTGATAATCCCGCACCCGATCTGCAGCCTGCCCCAGTGCCACGCGCTGATCTTCCGGGATTGCTTTCAGAGCCTGCTGCAAACGGCTCTGGCTCATCTCCAGCTCTGCAACACTGCCCACTTTCAGCCGATCAAACTTTTCCGTGAACTCCAAAACCGCCTGATCACCGCGGGTTTTCACTTCATGCAGGATATGACGCACCGACTCGTTCACCTGATGATCAACACTGTCATCCCAAGCCAGCAGCGTAGCCAGCTCACTGTCAAAGTCACTTTGGGAAGCGTTCAATCGTTTGATGCTAACGGTCATTTCTCAAATCCTGCTTTGGATTGTTTCTGGAATCATCCACTCAAAGTCATGCGAAGCAGTCGGGCAAAGCTGCCCAAAACTGTGCGAAGCCATGGATGGCGTAGCCAAGCGTACACGGACGTATTCACAGCGTGTTTTGGACAGCTTTGCCCGATTGCTTCAGCGCACAAGATTATATTTCTAGCGGCGCCTATCCACAGCAGCCGCCATCTTCTCAATGATGGGATTAATCTGCTTATGTTTCATCTTCATAGAGGCACGATTCACCACCAATCTGGTGCTGATATGATCGATCAGCTCCCGCGCTTCCAGACCATTGGCCTTCAACGTATTACCAGTATCCACAATATCGACAATCTCGTCGGCCAAACCAAGAATCGGCGCCAACTCCATCGCGCCGTAAAGCTTGATGATATCCGCCTGCCGACCCTGCGCCGCGTAATACCGGCGAGCCATGTTCACGAACTTGGTGGCTACACGAATACGCCCTACCGGCGGCGCTTCACCTTTGGGGCCAGCAGTCATCAGACGGCAGCGCGCGATGTTAAGATCCAGAGGCTCGTAAAGGCCTTCCCCGCCATGCTCCATCAACACGTCTTTACCCGTAACGCCCAAATCGGCACCGCCATACTGCACGTAGGTAGGCACGTCGGTCGCGCGGAGAATGAGCACGCGCACATTCGGATCCGTGGTGGGAAACACCAGCTTGCGGGATTTCTTGATATCGTCGACCAGCTCAATCCCGGCTTCTGCCAGCAGTGGCAGGGTTTCTTCCAGGATTCGCCCCTTCGACAAAGCGATGGTGATGGAATCTGTCATGCGTCCTTCCGGGCTTCCGTTTGTGTCTGTCACGCTGGCAGGCGGCGAATACTTCCACCAAGCAGCTGCAGTTTCTCTTCAATGCACTCGTAGCCACGATCGATATGGTAGATACGATCGATAATGGTATCTCCCTCTGCCATCAAGCCTGCGATGACCAGGCTGGCGGATGCGCGCAAGTCGGTTGCCATCACCGGCGCACCGGTCAGATGGTCAACGCCTTTGATAATCGCGGCATTTCCTTCCAGGGCGATATCGGCGCCCATACGAGTCAGCTCCTGCAGGTGCATGAAACGATTCTCGAATACGGTCTCGATTATGGTGCCCGTGCCTTCTGCCACAGCGTTCATCGCGGCGAACTGGGCTTGCATATCCGTCGGGAAAGCCGGGTAAGGCGCCGTACGAATATTGACCGCTTTCGGGCGTTGGCCTTTCATATCCAGCTCGATCCAGTCCGGGCCAGAAGTGATGTGGGCGCCGGCTTCTTCCAGCTTCAGCAGTACAGCGTCGAGAAGGTCCGCTCGGGTATCTTTCAGTTTTACCCGGCCACCGGTCGCAGCCGCTGCCACCAGATAAGTTCCGGTTTCGATACGGTCTGGCAACACGTTGTAGTGGCAGCCGTGCAGACGCTCAACGCCTTCAATTTCAATGGTTGAGGTGCCGTGCCCGGTGATCTTCGCACCCATGGCAATCAGGCATTCGGCCAAATCCACCACTTCCGGCTCACGAGCGGCATTTTCGAGGATGGTTTTACCATCCGCCAGCGTTGCAGCCATCAACAGATTCTCAGTACCGGTTACCGTCACCACATCCATGAAGATGTGTGCGCCTTTGAGGCGCCCGTTGGTTTTCGCCCGGATGTAACCGTTTTCTACCTTGATATCCGCGCCCATCTGCTCAAGGCCCTGGATATGCAGGTTTACCGGCCGGCT
>JAGPVT010000096.1 GCA_018066865.1 Marinobacter sp.
AACCAGACGGGGAGTCAAGAAACGTGGATGGACTTAAACAAAGAATAATCGGTGCGCTGGTTCTGGTTTCGCTGGCCGTTATCTTTGTACCCATGGTTTTCGATGAGCCTCACTCAGGGCGCACATCGACTTCGATCAATATCCCCGAGGAGCCACCGTTCCCGGAAGTCGAAGCGCCCGCCTCCGATACTGCGCCCCCGCCCCCATACCAGAGAGACCGGCCCGCAACGGCAGGCTCCGGCGCGCAGGACTATCGTATTCTGGAAAACGATGGGCCGGCCGTGCAGCCTGTTCCAGACAGCCGCAGCAATAAGGCTCCTGAAGTAGCAGAGCCTGCAAAACCCGAGCCTGCACCTTCTGCAGGTGCACAGGAACAACCAGGCACCATTGTAAAGACGGAAGCTCCTGCTGAGATTGAGGCAGAGCAAACGAGTACAGAGTTTACGCGTTCTCTTGAAGGCGCCTGGGTTGTTCAGCTAGGCAGTTTTGGCAATGGCGATAACGCTCGCCGCCTTCGGGACAAGGTGCGCGACAAGGGTTATAACTCTCATCTTCAGGAAGTTGTCCGGGGTGATAACACCCTGACACGGGTGTTCAGTGGACCTTTTGCTGAAAAATCCGAGGCTGAGTCTGCAAAGCGAGCACTGGACGAGGCTTTCAGCCTGAACAGTCTGGTCACCTCCGGCGATAAATAACCCTTTCCACCCGCTTTATATCGATCTTGCGGTTTGGCGAGCCGGCGTTTCCTGATAGAATTCGCGCTTCCTTTTCTCCACCAGGATTTCCATGGAAGCGCTGATCTGGATTGACTGGGTCATCATCGCCCTGATTACAATCTCTACTCTTATCAGTCTTAAACGGGGCTTTGTGAAAGAAGCGCTGTCTCTTGTCACGTGGGTGGCTGCGTTCATACTTGCGCGAACGTTTCATCCCCAGATGCAAGCCTTGTTGGAGAGTACAGTTGAAACGCCGCTTGTGCGCCTTATTGCAGCGTTTGCCATTCTTTTCTTCGGTACGCTTATAGTCGGTGCCATCATCAATAACATGATCGGACATCTGGTTCGTGCAACCGGGCTCTCTGCTACAGACCGGGTACTGGGCATGGGGTTCGGTCTGCTAAGAGGGCTTGTCGTTGTTATCGTCGCGATCGCCTTTATCCGTTATACACCCCTGGCTCAGGACACCTGGTGGAGAACCTCAGTCATGATAGACCGCCTTGGGGTGGTTGAAGATTGGTCCAGACGAACGTTTGGCGATGAGTTCGCCCGTTTCCTGGAGCCGGAATCCCAGAAGGCCGTGGAACCCACGTCCGCATCCAGCTAACATTCAGAATCAACACTCGGAGATTACCTTATCCATGTGTGGCATTGTCGGCATCGTCAGTACTTCTCACGTTAATCAGTCGCTCTATGATGCGCTGACCGTACTTCAGCACCGGGGCCAGGATGCAGCGGGTATTGTTACCTTCCAGGATGACCGCTTTTTCCTGCGCAAGGATAACGGATTGGTTCGTGACGTTTTTCACACCCGCCACATGCAGCGGTTGGTCGGCAACGTCGGGATAGGTCACGTGCGCTATCCGACCGCAGGCAGTTCCAGTTCTTCGGAGTCGCAACCTTTCTATGTGAACAGTCCGTACGGCATTACCTTGGCCCACAACGGTAACCTGACCAATGCCGACGAACTAAGCCAGGACCTGTTTCGTACAGATCTTCGTCACATCAATACCAACTCGGACTCAGAAGTGCTGCTGAATGTTTTTGCACACGAATTGCAAAAACTACGCAAGCTTGACCCGGCCAAGGAAGATGTTTTCTCGGCAGTCAGTGCGGTTCATCAGCGTTGCCGGGGCGCCTATGCGGTAATTGCCATGATTACCGGCTACGGTATCGTCGGCTTCCGTGATCCTAATGGAATCCGCCCGATCTGTTACGGCGAGCGTACCGCCGAGAGCGGCCGCAAGGAATATATGATCGCATCAGAGAGCGTTGCTCTGAGTGCTGCCGGTTACACCCTGGTGAGGGATATAGCCCCGGGAGAGGCCGTTTATATCGAAACCGATGGAACCCTGAACTCCCAACAGTGCGCTAAAGACCCTCATCTGTACCCCTGCATTTTCGAGCATGTCTATTTTGCCCGGCCGGACTCCATTATAGATGGCGTCTCCGTTTACAAGGCAAGGCTGCGTATGGGGGAAACACTGGCAGACAAGATTCTGCGGGAATGCCCGGATCACGATATTGATGTGGTTATGCCTATTCCTGATACCAGCCGGACATCGGCCCTGCAGATGGCGCATCGGCTGGGGGTGAAATTCCGCGAAGGTTTTATCAAAAACCGCTATATAGGCCGGACCTTCATCATGCCTGGCCAGACAATGCGTAAAAAGTCGGTGCGCCAGAAACTCAACCCGATTGATCTGGAGTTCAAAGGTAAAAACGTCATGCTGGTGGACGATTCCATTGTCCGCGGCACTACCTGCAAGGAAATTGTGCAGATGGCCAGAGACGCGGGAGCCAGAAAAGTCTACTTTGCATCGGCTGCGCCCCCGGTGCGCTACCCCAATGTTTACGGGATCGATATGCCATCGGCCAGCGAATTGATCGCTCATGACAGAACCGTTGAGGAAATCGGTACCCTGATTGGGGCGGACTGGCTCCTGTATCAGGACCTTGAGGACCTGGTGACTTGCGTCAGCGATGTAAATGACAGCATAGAGGGCTGGGAGTGCTCCGTGTTCACCGGCAAGTATGTGACGGGGGATATCGACGCCGCCTATCTCAATCGGCTTGACGAAACCCGCAATGACACCACCCGTTCCGGTGATGTAGACACAGGGTCAACCGACAACGGCATCATTGACCTCTATAACGACGAAGACTGAACACCGAGCCTTGCCAGGAGACGCTCATGACTTTTCACCGCAAAGAAACCGTACTGATTCCGGAATCGGATCTTGACGGTATGTCTGTGGATACACTGGCGGTGAGGGCAGGGCAGCTCCGAACTGGCCAGCTTGAACACAGTGATGCCATTTTCCCAACATCGAGTTTTGTGTACAACAGTGCAGCCCAGGCCGCAGCCCGTTTCGGGGGAGAGGAGCCGGGCAATATCTACTCGCGTTTTACCAATCCTACAGTTCAGGCTTTCGAGAGCCGCATCGCCGCGATGGAAGGCGGGGAACGCGCTGTTGCGACCTCATCGGGTATGGCCGCCATTCTCAGCACCTGCATGGCGCTGCTCAAAAGCGGCGACCATGTGATCTGTTCCCGTGGTGTGTTTGGCACCACCAACGTGCTGTTCCAGAAATACATGGCGAAGTTCGGTGTTGCAACAACCTTCGTGAGCCTTACTGATCTTGAAGAGTGGGGCTCTGCTGTGCGTCCGGACACCCGCATGTTGTTCATCGAGACGCCGTCCAACCCGCTGTGCGAGGTGGCGGATATGGAAGCGCTGGCACAACTGGCCCACGACAATGGCGCGCTGTTTGTGGTGGACAACTGCTTTTGTACACCGGTGTTGCAGCGCCCGCTGGAGCATGGTGCGGATATCGTGATTCACTCCGCAACCAAATACCTCGATGGCCAGGGTCGCTGTGTAGGTGGCGTGGTAGTCGGGCCGGCAAAGCTCATGGACGAAGTTTACGGCTTCCTGCGGTCAGCAGGGCCTACCATGAGCCCGTTCAATGCCTGGGTCTTTCATAAGGGGCTGGAAACCTTACCAATCCGTATGCGTGCCCACTGCGACAATGCGTTAGAGTTGGCGAGGTGGCTTGAGCAGCAACCCGCCGTCGAGCAGGTGTATTATGCTGGCCTTGAAAGTCATCCCCAGCACGAACTTGCGAAAAAACAGCAGAAAGGGTTTGGTGGGGTGGTGGCGTTTTGCGTTAAAGGCGGCCGTGAGGAAGCCTGGAAATTCATCGATGCAACGCGGATGATTTCAATTACCGCGAACCTCGGCGATGTTAAAACCACGATTACACATCCGGCGACCACAACCCACGGGCGATTGTCGCCGGAAGACAAGTCCGGAGCCGGTATAACCGAGAACCTGCTACGGCTTTCAGTTGGTATCGAAGCAGTCGAAGACCTGAAAACAGACTTGTACCGAGGTTTTCAGGCACTTCAGAACGCAAGCAACACTTAACGTTTGAGCATTCATGGCAGAATCTGCAAAAGCGAAGAAATCACCACAGGAACCGACAGAGAAGCAACTGCGTTTTCGCCACCAGGCTGCACAAGGTGCGCGTGAAGGCGCGGTGATCGGGCTGATAGCTCTTTGCATCTATCTGGCCATGGCTCTTGTGACATTTAATCCTGCAGACCCGGGCTGGGCCAGTATCGGCCATGAGACCAGCGTGCTTAACGCCGCAGGCCGCTCAGGGGCCTGGCTTGCCAGCCTGCTCAGGGATTTTTTCGGCCACGTTGCCTACCTGTTCCCGGTGATGGTTGCGGGCTACGCAATCATGCTGGTCCGCCGCAGAAATGATCCGCTGGATATGCACTGGCCGCTGTTCATGATGAGGTTTGGTGGGTTTTTGCTGATTTTACTGTCGGCCACCAGTCTTCTGTCGCTTTACTCTGTATTCGGGTTGGGCGCCACTTCGGGTGGGGTGCTTGGAACGACCGTTGCGGATGCCATGGTTCGTTTCTTCAATCTGCCGGCAACAACGTTGCTGCTCATCGCTATATTCCTCTTTGCCCTGACCGTCACCGTGGGCCTTTCATGGTTCTGGTTAATGGACCAGTTGGGCGGCTTTACGCTGCGTCTGGGGCAGGCACTGAAAAAACTTGTCAGCTCGGATAAGCCCGCTCAGGCCCCGGAGAAATCACCGGTACCGGCTCAGTCGGCCGCCCCGGCCAAGGCTCAGCCAACTGCTGTAAACGAAAAGTCTTCCAGGCGCTGGTGGCACTGGATTCCTGGCTTTGGGCCGCGCAAGAAAGCAAAACCGAAAAAGCCGTTAAGCGATCGTCTGGAGCCCGGCTTTGAAAGTTTTTCCGCCGACCAGGGGCCAGAACCGGCGCGCCTGGAGAGCTTTAGCTCCCGGGATGAGGCGCCAGCGAAAACAACCACCAAACCGCCGGTACCTGCTTCGGATAAAGGGAAACCCACTTCATCAAGCGGCCGTTCGCTGAAAATATCGCCGTTCAAGAAAGATGAGCAGCCACCGGCCAACAAAGCAAATAATGCTCAACCTTCATTGCTGGAAGACATAGAGAGCCCGATTCCTCCCATCTCGTTGCTGGACCCCCCTGAGGAGCATAA
Source organism: Marinobacter sp. (assembly GCA_018066865.1). Taxonomy (GTDB): domain Bacteria; phylum Pseudomonadota; class Gammaproteobacteria; order Pseudomonadales; family Oleiphilaceae; genus Marinobacter. The sequence continues at coordinate 5,266 of JAGPVT010000096.1, forward strand.
GGAAAGCGGCTACTCGGAAGAAGCGCTGGAGCACATGTCGCGCTTGCTTGAAGAAAAGCTGGCGGATTTCGGCGTTTCGGTTGAGGTGGTTGAGGTTAACCCGGGGCCTGTGATTACCCGATTTGAGATAAAACCGGCAGCAGGTGTCAAGGTCAGCAAAATCTCGAACCTCGCCAAGGATCTGGCTCGTTCACTGGCTGTTCTGAGCGTTCGGGTTGTGGAGGTGATCCCGGGGAAATCGGTGGTGGGCATCGAAATTCCCAATGAAAAGCGGGAGATTGTCCGCCTGAGCGAAGTTCTCAGTGCGAGGGTATTCACGGAATCCAGTTCTGCGCTGACAATGGCGCTGGGGAATGACATCGGCGGCAACCCCATGGTTGCAAACCTTGCGAAGATGCCGCACCTGCTGGTTGCCGGCACCACCGGTTCCGGTAAATCCGTAGGCGTGAACGCCATGCTGTTGAGCATGCTGCTAAAGGCGGGACCGGAGGACGTCCGCTTTATTATGGTTGACCCCAAGATGCTGGAACTCAGCATCTACGATGGCATTCCCCACCTGCTGGCACCTGTTGTTACCGACATGAAAGAAGCCGCAAATGCACTGCGCTGGTGTGTGGCTGAAATGGAACGCAGATACCGTTTGTTGGCGACGTTGGGCGTCCGAAACCTCGCCGGCTACAACCGCAAGGTAAAAGATGCGGCTGCGGCCGGTGAACCACTTCTCGATCCGTTCTGGAAGCCGGACGAATATCTGGCTAACGACGAACAGGAACGCCCGGAACTGGAACATTTGCCATTCATCGTGGTGGTTATTGATGAGTTTGCCGACATGATGATGATTGTCGGCAAAAAAGTGGAAGAGCTGATCGCAAGGATTGCCCAGAAGGCGAGGGCGGCAGGCATTCACCTGATACTTGCAACCCAGCGGCCATCTGTGGATGTCATAACGGGTTTGATCAAGGCCAACATTCCCACTCGCATGTCGTTCCAGGTTTCCTCCAAGATCGATTCGCGCACCGTGCTGGATCAAGGTGGTGCTGAGCAGCTTTTGGGGCATGGTGACATGCTTTATCTGCCCCCGGGTTCTGGCCTCCCGGTCCGCGTCCACGGCGCGTTTGTGGACGATGATGAGGTTCACCGGGTGGTGAGTGCCTGGAAGGCCAGAGGCGAACCTGTGTACGTGGACGATGTGCTTAACGGCGCAGAAGGTGAAAATCTGCCCGGGGTTCCCAGCTTGTCAGATGGCGGCGACAACGAAAGTGATGCGCTGTTCGACGAAGCCGTAGCGTTCGTCACAGAAGGGCGCCGGGTATCAATTTCGTCTGTGCAGCGAAAGTTCAAGATAGGTTATAACCGGGCAGCCAATTTGGTCGAGGCCATGGAAGCATCGGGTGTGGTCAGTTCAGCGGGCCATAACGGTGCCCGTGAAGTTTTGGCACCGCCCCCACCAAGAGATTAGGAGTCGTATCGTATGCAACAACTTTTTTTGAAGCCCCTGTCGGTATTGATGGCGTCATTAATTGTGGCACTTGTATTCAGCAGCTCACTGATGGCGGCAGGCAAAGAAGGTTCAGCGGCAGAGCTCGCTTCCTTGCTGCAAAGCTATGAAACCTATCAGGCCGACTTTATTCAGATTGTGGTAAACGAAAGCGGCAGCAAAGTGCAGGAATCCCGGGGCTCACTGAAGGCCAAAAGGCCGGGCCTGTTTTACTGGGAGACCCGTGCGCCGTTGTCGCAATTTATTGTCAGTAACGGTGAAAGCGTAGAAGTCTACGATCCCGATCTGGAACAGGTCACCGTGCATAGTCTGGACGACCGCGTTCAGACAACACCGGCGCTGCTGCTCAGTGGTGAAGTGGATAACCTTGAAGAAACCTATCGGGTTTCCGGTCGTCAGCTCAGCGACGATACCCGGGAATTCACGCTCGAGCCGAAAAGCGAGGATTCGTTATTTGTGTCGCTACGACTAACGTTCTTCAAAAACGAACTGCAGGAAATGCGCATGCAGGATTCATTGTCGCAGCTCAGCGTGCTCAGCTTTGACCACATCCGGCTTAACGACACCGTCGATAATAGTGTGTTTACGCTTGAGTACCCGGAAGGTGTCGACGTAATCGGGGACGAGGGCTGATATGCAAAACAGCCTGTTCACCGAACAGGTCGGGTTTCGGCCTCTGGCAGCGCGTATGCGCCCGGAATCCCTTGAAGACTACGTGGGGCAGTTGCACCTTGTAGGGCCCGGCAAGCCCCTTCGCAGAGCGGTAGAGCAGGGCCAGCTCCACTCCATGATTCTCTGGGGCCCGCCGGGGGTCGGTAAAACCACCTTTGCAAGGCTTCTGGCGAGCGTTGGCGACCTCAGTTTCGAGACAGTGTCTGCGGTTCTCAGCGGCGTGAAGGATATCCGTGCCATTGTAGAGCGCTCGCGCAACCGCAAGCTTTCGCAGGGCCAGGACACGCTGTTGTTCGTGGACGAAGTGCACCGGTTCAACAAGAGCCAGCAGGACGCTTTTCTTCCGCACATTGAAGACGGCACCTTCATTTTTGTTGGCGCCACCACCGAGAACCCTTCTTTTGAGCTGAACAGCGCTCTGCTTTCCCGTACCCGGGTTTACGTTCTCAAGAACCTCGAAGAGGCGGATATCCTTAATCTGCTGGGCAGAGCTCTGAGTTCGGAGGAAGGTTTTAACGGCGAGCTTGCGGTTTCGGACGATGTGCTCAGCGTTATGGCTGCTGCCTCTGGCGGTGACGCCCGGCGGGCGCTCAACATTCTCGAGATTGCGGCTGATCTCGCGGAGCCGGACAGCGAAGGCAAAAACCGTGTTAACGCGGAACACCTTGAGCAGGTGATGCAAACCAGTTTGCGTCGCTTTGATAAGGGCGGGGACGTTTTTTACGACCAGATATCAGCCTTGCACAAGTCTGTGAGAGGCTCAGACCCGGATGGCTCACTTTACTGGCTGTGCCGGATGCTGGATGGTGGTTGCGACCCTTTGTACGTTGCGCGCCGCCTCGTGCGTATCGCAAGCGAGGACATAGGCAACGCCGACCCCCGTGCCCTGCAGCTGAGCATGGAGGCGTGGAACGCTCAGGAGCGCCTGGGGAGCCCTGAGGGGGAGCTGGCACTGGCGCAGGCGGTCACTTATCTCGCGCTCGCCCCTAAAAGCAACGCGGTGTATAAAGCGTTCAATCAGTGCATGGCCGATATACGGCAGGATCCCGACTACGAGGTGCCAGTTCACCTGCGCAACGCACCCACCAAATTGCTCAAAAGCATGGGGCATGGTGATTCTTACCGCTACGCTCATGACGAGCCTGAAGGATTTGCAGCGGGTGAGTCCTATCTTCCCGATGCTATCCACCAGCGCAGATACTATGAGCCGGTCAACCGGGGGCTGGAAATCAAGCTTTCTGAAAAGCGCCAGCGGTTAGACGCCCTCAATGATCAAAGCCCCAGAAAACGCCATTCCTGAACACAGTACAAGGTTATGCGCAGCGCTAGCCACAGGCGCCGGCACAGGTATAATGGCGAGTTATTCTACATACATCGAAAACCGGAAAATCCAGGATAACCATGCTCGATCCCAAACTCGTCCGTAACCAGACTGAAGAGATCACCCGTCGGCTGGCCATCAAGAACTTCGTTTTTGACGTCGCTGCCTTTGAGCAACTTGAAGAGCGCCGCCGGACCATTCAGGTGCGCACGGAAACCTTGCAGGGCGAGCAGAACAAAAAGTCGAAGTCCATCGGTAAGGCCAAGGCCGCAGGCGAAGATATTCAGTCGCTGCTGGATGAGGTGGAAAGCCTGAAATCCCGCAAGTCGGAAGCCGAGGAGGAGCTGCGCACACTACAAGAAACACTTAACGGCTTTCTGGCAGGTATTCCGAACCTTCCGGATGAAGGCGTGCCTACGGGCGACAGTGAGGAAGACAACGTTGAAGTTCGTACCTGGGGCACGCCTAAAGCGTTTGATTTCGAGCCCAAAGATCATGTCGCTCTGGGAGAAGGTCTCGGCGGGCTGGATTTTGAAACGGCGACACGTCTTGCCCATTCCCGGTTTGCGGTAATGCGTGGTCAAGTGGCACGCCTGCATCGCGCACTTGCACAGTTCATGCTGAACCTGCACACCGGCGAACACGGTTATTCCGAAACCTATGTTCCTTATCTGGTAAATGCAGATGCGCTGTATGGTACCGGCCAGTTGCCAAAGTTTGAGGAAGACCTGTTTAAAATGCAGGGTGAACATCCGCTTTATCTGATTCCTACGGCGGAAGTGCCTGTTACCAATCTGGTTTCAGATACGATTCTTGATGCAGCAGAACTGCCCCTGAAAATGGTTTGTCATACACCTTGTTTCCGCAGTGAAGCCGGGTCCTACGGTCGCGACACCCGCGGTATGATCCGCCAGCATCAGTTCGACAAGGTTGAGCTGGTGCAGGTGGTTCGCCCTGAAGATTCAGATGCCGCGCTGGAAGCACTGACAGGTCATGCTGAAAAAGTCCTTCAGTTGCTGGAGTTGCCTTACCGGCTGGTTGCCCTGTGCGGAGGTGATATGGGCTTTTCTGCAGCGAAAACCTACGATATCGAAGTGTGGTTGCCAGGGCAGCGCAAGTATCGGGAGATCTCGTCCTGCTCTAATACCCGCGACTTCCAGGCGCGGCGTATGCATGCCCGCTGGCGTAATCCGGAAACCGGAAAGCCCGAGCCAGTGCATACACTGAACGGCTCCGGCCTGGCGGTAGGTCGTGCCCTGATAGCGGTTATGGAAAATTATCAGCAGGCTGATGGCAGCATTCGTGTGCCCAGGGTACTCAAGCCCTACATGGGCGACGCTGAGCGTATTCAATGACAAATAAACCTCGAAAAAATGTGGGAGCGGGCGTTGGAGCAAGGCCAGCGCCGGTTCGTTACAGAACAAACCCGGTCACCTCAAACCCCAACAGCTCCGCCGGGGAGGTTGCTCTTGTGGGCGCTGGCCCCGGAGACCCGGAACTGCTTACACTGAAAGCCTGGCGACTTATCACGTCGGCAGAGGTTGTGCTCTACGATCGGCTGGTGTCGCCGGAAATTCTCGCACTGATTCCGGATACGGCTGAAATGATCCATGTGGGCAAGCAACGTGCCAACCACGCGCTGCCGCAGGACCAGATCAATCAGAGGCTGGTGGATCTGGCAAAAGAAGGCTACCGGGTAGTCCGGCTCAAGGGCGGGGATCCGTTTATATTTGGCCGTGGTGGGGAGGAAATTGAAACTCTGGCCAGCGCCGGTATCCGGTTCCAGGTTGTGCCGGGCATTACCGCTGCATCCGGCTGCGCTGCTTACGCCGGTATTCCTCTGACTCATCGCGATTACGCTCAGTCGGTGCGCTTTGTAACGGGACACCTGAAAAACAACACCTGCGATTTACCTTGGAAGGACTTCGTCCAGAACAGCCAGACATTGGTGTTTTATATGGGGCTGGTTGGCCTGCCAATTATCTGCGAACAACTCGTACTGCACGGTATGGCGCCGGACATGCCGATAGCCCTGGTTTCCAAGGGCACCACCCGGGAACAGCAAGTGGTTACCGGTAGCCTGGAAACGATTGTGCAGAGGGTAAACGAAGAAAAGGTACAGGCTCCAACACTTGTTATTGTTGGTCACGTGGTCGCGTTGAGGGATCGGTTGGACTGGGTAGGCGGCTTGCCAACCCAGTCTGCCTGACAGGGTTCAGTCGGCTTTGCGGCCGGGCAGAACGTCCTTGAGCTTATTGCGCATATCGCGAATGGCTTTTTCTGTGGTTGCCCAGTCAATGCAGGCATCGGTCACTGATACACCGTATTGCAGGTCTGCCAGATTCTCCGGAATAGACTGATTGCCCCAGTTGATATTGCTTTCAATCATCAGGCTCTGGATAGACGTATTGCCCTCGAGGATTTGGTGGCTGACGTCCTGCATAACCAGTGGCTGGATGGCCGGGTCTTTGCTGGAGTTCGCGTGGCTGCAGTCCACCATGATGGATTTACGCAGCCCGGCTTTATCGAGAGCCTGTTCGCAGAGCGTCACGCTGACCGAGTCGTAATTCGGCTTGCCACCACCACCACGCAGCACCACATGGCCATACCGATTGCCTCTGGTGCGGATAATAGCCACCTGGCCCTGCTGGTCAATGCCCAGGAAGCTGTGCGGATAAGAAACAGACTTCATGGCGTTCACGGCCACATCCAGACTGCCGTCGGTTCCATTCTTGAAGCCGATCGCCATGGAAAGACCACTGCTCATCTCGCGGTGTGTCTGGGATTCTGTGGTGCGGGCGCCAATCGCCGACCAGGCAATCGAATCCTGAAGATATTGAGGCGAAATCGGATCCAGGGCTTCGGTTGCGACCGGTAGCCCAAGTTCGTTGATATCCAGCAGGAGACGCCTGCCCAACTTCAGGCCATACTCGATGTCAAAGGTGTCGTTCAGGTGCGGGTCGTTAATCAGGCCTTTCCAGCCAACCGTTGTTCGCGGCTTTTCAAAATACACCCGCATAACGATCAGCAGGGTATCACTGACTTCATCAGCAAGTTTTTTGAGGCGAGTGGCGTAATCACGTGCTGCGTCTGCGTCGTGAATAGAGCAGGGGCCTACTACCAGAAACAACCGGTGGTCTTTGCCGTCAATAATGTCGTAAATCGACTGACGGCCATCTGTAACAGTTTGGGCTGCATTGCCCGATAGTGGCATATCCTGTTTGAGCTTTTCAGGCGTAATCAATGGTTCCTGGCTCGCCACGTTCAGATCTTCAAGTTTGTTGCCGGACATTTTCTACTGTTTCCCCGATTCTTACCGTTACAATAGCGCCGGACCCAGATGTGGCCAACCCCGGCGAGTTCGTTATACTGCGTTATTTAGTGGGCCTTTTCAACGCTTCTTGAGCACGGGGATTGGATGTCACAAAACAGCCCGAAGTCGTATGGGGTGGCCTCGCGCATGGCGGTTGTCGAGAAAATTGACGGTGTGCTTGCCGGTATTCGAGTTCCCGACCTGCCTTACCCCGTCGGGAAACCTGCTCCAGAAACCATAAGTGACTGGCAACCGCTGCTGTTCTCATGCTGGACAGATCAACGGACTGAGCGTGTAACCCATGTTATTCGCTCTGTGAACCTTGACTGGTCGGTGCGCCAGATCAACGCCGCCTATATCGCTGATCGCATCATGGATGTGTTCCTCAAAACCAGCGGCCTGCACACCGCATTGGCGAAGCGCATCGCGCGGTTGCGATTCTATCTGGCCTGGCGCATGAACCTCGAAGGCCATCGGGCATTTAGTGACTCATTACTTCTCTGGCTCGACGGTTTTCTGGAATGGCGTGGCTGGAGTGACTCTGGCGGGCGTTCGTCCAAGGCACTGCTGGAGCAACTGGATGCGCTGGTTGTCGCCGTTTCTGCAGGTTTTGATTCGGGCACAACCGATGCTGTCGATGCGTTTTGTAAGCAATGGCAGGACGACTCTGTCCGGCGCAATGCGCAGGTCGGCAGACTGCGTCAGAGGTTACTGGAGACGGAGCAGGGTGCAGCTCGCCAAAGGCGGGCGGATCAAACTTCAAGAGCTCTTATCGGGCGGGCTCTGAAGGGGCGAAAGCTGCCGCAGCCTGTACTGCATTTTGTTTTTGATCATTGGCAAAGGTTGCTCAAACAGGCTGTGTGGGACGCCGGTGTGAACGGTGAAACCTGCAGGCATGGCAGCAAGCTGCTTGAGTGGCTGGTTTGGGTGGGTGACCCCTCGCTTTCCGATAAGGACAGAGACCGGCTATATCACGTAGGTGAGCAAATTGGCGACCGGCTAGTGGATGTGTGGAGTCGCGTATTTGATCATCCCCTGACACCTAACGCGCTGGCAGGTATCGGAACCGTCATGATGTCAAGATTGCGTGGAGAAATGCCCATTCTGGTTGACGCCTTACCGGACGCTGCAAGCTTCCCATGGAACCCGGTCTGGCTCACTTTCGAAGCGCCCCCGCGTGCTGAGTTTCAGCCTTTTGAGGGCGGTTGGTTTGTGGAGGGTGAAGGTGCAGAGGAACAGCGCCGTTACTTTTTTACTCTGCTTGAAGACACGGGGGAAATCCTCTGGACCAATGGCACCGGGGTAAAGCTTGGCCTGCAGCCATGGCACGAGTTCTGTCATGCCAAAACTTCAGGCAGTATTCGCCCGTTGCCGAATCAGACGCCCTTTGGTGAGGTGCTTGGTGAAACAGTAGATCTGCTGGCCAAGGCGTTTGAAAAACAGCGTAAACAGCGTGAACAAGCCGCAGAAGCAGCCCGGGCCCGAGCAAGCGCTCTACGCCGCGAAAGGGAAGCTGTGGAGTTAAAGCGTCAGGAACAAGAGGCCGCGCGGCAAGCAACTTTGGAGCATCAGCGACAGCAGGTTGAAAGCAAACGTTTGGCGGACGAACAGGCTGGGCACGAACGTTTACACAGAGAAAAAACAGAACTTGCACAAAAGCAGGTAGGCAAAATAGGTCTTGGTGGCTGGATCCTTGTAGAGCCTGAACTTCCGGAAAGTGCGGGCGTCAGGCTCAAGCTTGCCGTTCGTACAAACGCATCCCGCAAGCTGATTTTTGTAGACCGGTTGGGGCTGAATCGTCGTGAGTTTCTGGAAGATGAGCTCGTTCTGGGTATCGTTGAAGAACGCATCCGTGTTCTGGGCGGTGCAGCAGAGTTTGATGACACGCTAAGCCGTGTGGTGGGGCGCATTCGTGTCGGGCGGAACTGATAGAACAACAATGAGCCAGGAACAGTCATGAAAGATACTGACTATACATTTGGAACATCAGACGACCCCTTTGGCGGGCAGGACAACCGTTTGCATTACCGTTTGACGGCACGTGCACGGGTTTCGCTGGAACTGGAGGCAAGCTATCCGGAGCCCCGGGGAATGCCATGCGCATACGGGCGGGAACTGGTGTGCGGTGTTCGCGACTTGTCAGCAGACGGTCTGCGTTTGACCTCCGAAGAGCAGCTTGCGACAGGCGCCTTGTTGCCTGCGACTGTTTCACTGGACAACGAAAGAGAACCCTTCAGACTGACGGTGGAAGTGATCTGGTGTCGTCCGGATGGGGCAGGCTATCTGGTGGGGGTACGAATTATTGAATGCATCCAGACCGAATATGTTGAATGGACAGAAGCTGTCGCGTCCGCCATGGAAGCGCTCTGAACGCCGAGTTGCAGAATGGTTGCAGGATGAAGGGAGTGAGCATTTATCCAAAAAGAGGGCAGGGAGCCATGTAAGGCTCCCTGCCTTATCGCTTAATCTTCAGTTGTTGATTCTTCAAGTTCGCCCATGCCGGTAATATTGAAACCGGCATCCACGTACATGATTTCACCGGTAATACCGCTGGCCATATCGGAAGTCAGGAAGGCTGCGGCATTGCCCACTTCGTCGGTGGTCACATTCCGGCGTAACGGAGCGCGCCTGGCGTTTTCCGCGAGCATCTTGCGGAAGCTCTTGATGCCAGAGGCTGCCAGTGTCCTGATCGGACCTGCGGAAATACCGTTTACCCGAATGCCATCGCGGCCAAGGCTCGCAGCCATGTAGCGCACGTTTGCTTCCAGTGACGCTTTGGCAAGCCCCATCACGTTGTAGTTCTGCAGAACCTTTTCGGCGCCGAGATAGCTCAGAGTCAGCAGTGAGCTGCCTTCGTGCATCATTGAGCGTGCACCCTTGGCAAGAGCTACAAAACTGTAGGAGCTGATGTCGTGGGCAATCTTGAAGCCTTCACGGGTGGTCACATCAACGTAGTTACCATCGAGCTCGTGCCCCGGCGCAAAGCCAACGGCGTGAACGATTATGTCGATGTTGTCCCAGTGCTTGTTCAGCTCTTTGAACACATTTTCAATTTCTTCATCGCTGGCAACGTCGCAAGGGAAGATAAGTTTACTGCCCCATCCGTCAGCAAACTTCTCTACCCTTGGTTTGAGCTTTTCATTCTGGTACGTGAAGGCCAGTTCCGCGCCTTCACGGGCAAAGGCCTCTGCAATGCCGTATGCGATAGACAGTTTGCTGGCTACGCCAACAATCAGCGCTTTCTTGCCACTGAGTATTCCCATAGGTCGTTCTCCCTGTGTTCCTGATTTTGGTGCATTATCCCCGAAGTATCCCGGCAGGAGTAACGCTCAAATAGTCGTAGTGGTGTCGGCATCGTTCTGAAGATAGAAAAATGCCGCGTGAAGTAACTCTTGTGTGTATTGCTCTGCGGGTGCACGGAAGATCTCGCCGGCATCCCCGTATTCCACAATCGCCCCCTGTCGGAGCACCAGCAACTGATGACTGAGTGCCCGAACAACGGCCAGATCGTGGCTGATAAAGATATAGCTTAGACCATAGCGCGCCTGAATATCCCGAAGCAGCTCGATAACCTGCTTTTGAACCGTTCTGTCCAGAGCAGAGGTGGGCTCATCCAGAATAATCAGATCTGGCTGAAGAACCAATGCCCTGGCGATGGCGATCCGCTGACGCTGTCCCCCTGAAAATTCGTGCGGATAGCGATGTCGTGCCTCAGGATCAAGCCCCACATCGGTCAAAGCCGTAATGACCTTCTGATCGTGCGTTTGAGCATTTTCGGCATCGTGTATTTCCAGTCCTTCCCGAACAATTTCGGCAATGGACATCCGTGGGCTCAGGCTGCCAAAAGGATCCTGAAAAACAATCTGTATCCGGCGCCGCCAGGGCCGGAAAGCGCTTTGATCGAGCCCGGCGAGCTCCTGGCCATCCAGTTCCATGCTGCCCGAGCTGGTTGTGAGCTTGAGAAGCGCATGGCCAATGGTGGTTTTTCCGCTACCACTTTCACCCACAATACCGAGAGTCTGGCCACGCTCAAGGGAAAAATCGACACGTTTCACCGCGTGAAAATATTCCTTTACCTTGCCGAACAACCCTCTTCGAGTCGGAAACCGTACATCCAGGTTACTGACGTTCAGCAGAGGCTTTCCATTCCGGGGCTGGGTAAGGGGAGCTTCCGGGGGCTCGGCATCCAGAAGTTTGCGGGTGTAGGGGTGGCTTGGTGATGCAAACAAGGTTGCGGCTTCTCCCTGCTCAACCAGTTTGCCATGCTCCAGTACCGCAACCCGGTTGGCGTAGCGGCGCACGATGGTCAGGTCGTGGGTAATCAGAAGAATCGCCATGCCCAACTTCTGCTGCAAACCCTGCAGCAATTCAAGCACCTGCTTCTGAACCGTGACATCCAGCGCCGTGGTTGGCTCATCTGCGATCAGCAAATCGGGCTCATTGGCCAAAGCCATGGCAATCATTACCCGCTGCTTCTGGCCGCCGGAAAGCTGGTGCGGGTAGGCGCCAAGACGGCTTTCAGGGTTGTCTATGCCGACCAGACGCAGCAGCTCCAGACAGCGCTCGCGGGCTTGGGGGCCTCGCATCCCCTTGTGAAGTTCCAGCGTTTCGCTGATCTGTTTCTCTACGCTGTGTAGAGGGTTCAAAGACGTCATCGGCTCCTGAAAGATCATACTGATCTCTCGCCCGCGAACCTGGCGTAAACGTTTCTCAGGCGCCTGTAGCAAATTCTCTCCGCGATAGCGGATCTCACCACTCGGATAGCTCGCATGGCGCTCATCAAGCAGCCGCAAAACAGATAATGCAGTGATGGATTTACCGGAGCCGCTCTCACCAACGAGCGCCAGAGTTTCACCATGTTGCAGGCGGAGGGATAGAGAATCGACGGCCTTCTCGCCGTCGTTAAAGCAGATCGAGAGATTGGTTATCTCCAGCAAGTCACTCATATCAGCTCGCTCTTATCCACTTTTACGGGGGTCAAAGGCATCACGTACGGCTTCGCCCACGAAAACCAGCAGGGTCAGCATCATTGAGAGGGAAACGAATGCCGAAATACCCAGCCAGGGGGCATGAAGGTTTGCCTTGCCCTGGGCGATCAGTTCACCCAGTGACGGCGAGCCGGACGGCAAGCCAAAACCAAGGAAGTCCAGAGATGTGAGGCCGGTAATGGCGCCAGTCAGAATAAACGGCAAAAACGTCAGCGTAGCCACCATGGCGTTGGGAAGAATGTGGCGGAACATGATTTTCCGGTTATCCAGGCCGAGGGCCCTTGCCGCTTTCACGTATTCAAAATTCCGTGCTCTGAGAAATTCCGCGCGCACCACATCAACCAGGCCCATCCAGCTGAACATCAACATGATACCAAGCAACCACCAGAAGTTCGGCTGCACAATGCCCGAGAGAATGATCAGGAGGTAGAGCACTGGCAAGCCTGACCAGATCTCGATAAAACGCTGCCCGATCAGATCAATTTTGCCGCCGTAAAAGCCTTGTATAGCGCCAACCGTGACGCCAACAATACAGCTGGCGATGGTAAGCGTGAGACCAAACAGCACGGAGATACGGAAGCCATAGATTACCCGCGCTGCAACGTCGCGCCCCTGATCATCCGTTCCCAGCCAGTTCTCGGTACTCGGTGGTGCAGGTGAGGGCACATCGAGGTCATAATTGATGGTGTCGTAGCTGAAACGGATCGGCGGCCACAGCATCCAGCCATTGGCAAGGATCTCATCGGCAATGAACGGGTCCCGGTAATCCGCATCCGTGGGTAGAAAACCGCCAAAGGTTTCCTCGGGCACGGTCTCTACAACCGGAAAATACAGTGTGTCCTGATAGGAAATGACAAGTGGCCTGTCGTTTGCGATCAGTTCGGCCACCAGAGTCAGCCCGAAAATGACCAGAAACGCCCATAAAGACCAAAAGCCCCGGCTGTTTTTGCGGAAGTTACGCAAGCGCCTCTGTTGAATCGGAGTCAGCGCCTTCACGTTACGCGCCCTCCCGGCTTTCAAAGTCGATGCGTGGATCTACCAGCACGTAGGTGATGTCGCTGATCAGTTTGAGGGCCAGACCCATCAGGGTAAATATAAACAAGGTGCCGAAAATAACCGGGTAGTCCCGGTTAAGAGCTGCCTCGAATCCAAGCAGCCCAAGGCCATCCAGGGAGAAGATCACTTCGATCAGCAGAGACCCTGTGAAGAACAGGGAGACCAGTACTCCTGGCAGACTGGCAATAACGATCAGCATGGCGTTACGGAACACGTGCCCATAAAGAACCTGTTTCTCGTCAAGGCCTTTGGCTCTTGCCGTCACGACATAGTGTTTGCCGATTTCATCGAGAAATGAGTTCTTGGTCAGCAGAGTCAATGTGGCAAAGCCACCAATAACGTTGGCGGTTACCGGCAGTGCAAGATGCCAGAAATAGTCCCCGACTTTCTGATACCAGTTGAGCTGGTCAAAATCAGAAGATGTAAGCCCGCGCAGAGGGAACCAATCGAAATAGCTTCCCCCGGCAAACAGAACAATCAGCAGGATAGCAAACAGGAAGCCGGGAATGGCATAGCCGATTACAATGGCGGAACTGCTCCAGACATCGAACCTGGACCCATCAGAAACCGCCTTGCGGATTCCCAGAGGTATGGATATGAAGTAGATAATCAGCGTAGACCAGAGCCCCAATGAGATAGAAACGGGCATTTTGTCCAGAATCAGCTCGGTTACGCTCTTCTCCCGGAAGAAGGAATCGCCGAAATTAAAGGTGGCGTAGTCTTTGAGCATTTTGAAGAAGCGTTCGTGCGCAGGTTTATCAAAGCCGTACATGACTTCGATTTCTTTCAGCATTTCATCAGGAATGCCGCGGGAGCCACGCCGGTCTCCGGAAGCGCTGGAAACCTCTCCGCCTGTGTCTCCTCCAGAGGCGCGTGCGAGCGCACTGCCGCCCTGGCCTTCCATTTCAGCAATCAGCTGCTCAACCGGCCCGCCAGGGGCTGCCTGAACGATCACGAAGTTGAGCAGCATGATGCCGATCAGCGTAGGAATAATCAGCGCCAGGCGCCGGAGTATGTAGATGCCCATTTAGCGGCAGTTCCCTCAGGGCTCAGCCCACCAGTTGTCGAGGTTGGTACCGTTTTTGGGTGTAACTTCCGGATGCTTCAGGTGGTTCCAGTAAGCGACACGATCTTTCGCCAGATGCCAGTGCGGAACCACGTAATAACCCCGCAACAGAACCCTGTCCAGGGCGCGGGTACGCTGTACCAATTCTTCCCGGTCTGGCGCCTGTATAACAAGGCTCACCAGTTCGTCGATTACAGGGTCACTCACGCCCGCATAGTTACGTGAGCCGTTAGCGTCTACGGTGGAGGAGTGCCAGTACTCCCGCTGTTCGTTACCCGGGGAGTCTGACTGGCCAATGCTCTGGGTGATCATATCAAAGTCGAATTCACGTACGCGTTGGACGTATTGATTGCTGTCCACCAGGCGCACAGACATCTCAATACCGAGTTTGGCCAGGTTGTTTTTGAAGGGTAGAACGACCCTTTCAAAGGTTTTCTGAAACAGCAAAATCTCAAACTTGAGAGGTTCGCCTGTTTTGGCGTTTACCATCTTGCCGTCACGAACTTCGTAACCGGCCGAACGCAATAGCTCCAGAGCCACTCGCAGGTTTTGCCTGAGGCCTTGCTTGCCATCGGTGGAGGGCGCCTTGAAGGGCTTGGTGAAGATTTCTTCGTCCAGCTGAGCCCGGTACCGTTCAAGAATTTCCAGTTCCCGCCCGGATGGCAAGCCGGTTGAAGCCAGCTCGCTGTTCTCGAAATAGCTGTTAGTGCGGGCATACTGGCCGAAAAAGAGGTTTTTGTTCGTCCACTCGAAATCAAAACCATAGGTCAGCGCTTCCCGGATCCGTGGGTCGCTGAAAATTTCTTTACGGGTGTTGAACACGAAGCCCTGCATGCCAGTGGGGCGGTGGTGTTCGATGGCTTCTTTGATGATTGTGCCGTTATCAAATTTGTCGCCGGTGTAGGCGGTTGCCCAGTTTTTGGCGGAAGTTTCCAATCTGAAGTCAAAGCTGCCGGCTTTGAATGCCTCCAGTGCAACGGTGTCGTCGGTGTAGTAATCGTAGCGGATGTGGTCAAAGTTGAACTTGCCTTTGCGAACGGCAAGATCCTTCGCCCAGTAGTCATCTACCCGTTCGTATACGATGGATCGACCTGCTTCAAACGTGCCTATCCGGTAAGGGCCGCTGCCAAGAGGTGGAGTGAGGCCGTTCTTGCCAAACTCCCGGTCCTCCCAGTAATGAGCGGGCATAATGGGCATCTGGCCGAGAATGAGAGGTAGTTCCCGGTTGCTGGTTTGCTGAAAATCAAAGCGAATCCGGTGTGGGCTCTCAATCGTCACCTTGCTCACATCGGCATAGTAATTCCGGTAAAACGGATGGCCCTTGGTGGTAAGCGTTTCAAATGAAAACTTTACATCTTTTGCGGTGATGGGCTCGCCATCCTGAAAGCGGGCTGACTGCCTCAGGTTAAAAATCACATAGCTGCGGTCCTCAGGCGTTTCCAGCGATTCTGCGATCAGCCCGTACATGGAGAACGCTTCGTCGGCCGAGTATTCCAGTAGGGTGTCGTAGAGATAGTTGCTAATCCCCGCTGCCGCCACACCGCGAATATCGAACGGATCGAAGGAATCAAAACCGTTGGCCACAACAGCCATTTTCAGCGTGCCGCCTTTGGGTGCCTCAGCGTTTACGTAATCAAAGTGGCTGAAACCTTCCGGGTATCTGGGGTCTCCGTGCATGGCTATGCCGTGAACAGGCTTTGTTTCCGTCTCCGAAGAGACAGGCGCCGTGTCGTTGGCAGAAACAAAACCGGAGGAGGCCAGCAGGGCCAGGAATGTAAAAACCGATGTAAGGCGTGAGGCGGTAAGAATTCTTGTCATGGGTCTCGCACGTTCTGGAGTTTCAGGCCGGCGCACGGGGCATCCTGCCCGGCGCTCTTGTCCGCTAAATCTTTATGATTCTTATAGTTACTGAAAGTTCCGGTGCCATGAACGTATGATCTTTACGGGCTGTTCCGGATGTCGACGTAGAGTACCAGACTTTGCCCCGGTTGGAGATAACGCGAAGTGTTCAGGTCGTTCCAGCTTGCGATGTCCCGCACGTTCACCGAAAAACGGTTGGCAATGCGCGCAAGGGAATCGCCCTTACGGACGCGATAGCCAACTTTTCGAACCATGGCTTTACCACGGGTTCCTTCGGCAGAGGCGAGTGTAGGTTGTGTCGTTTTGGACCAGATAACCAGTTCTTTGCCAGGAATCAGAGGGTCCCCTGGGGCCATACCGTTCCAGGCGGCGACCTGGCGTACAGAAACCCGGTGCTCTCTGGCGATGTCCCAAAAGGTGTCACCGCGGCGAACGGTATATCGCAGCTTGTTGCCGTCACGCTTTTTCGCCTGCTTACGCTCAAGCCGCTTGGATGCACTGAGGGCGTAGGTATCGGAGTTCTGGGAGGCTGAAGGTATCATCAGGCGCTGACCAATACGGATCAGATCCGTGTTAAGGCTATTAACCTGTTGCAGCACCGCTGGCGTTGTTGAAAACTTTCGGGAGATCGTGTTCAGGCTGTCTCCGGATTTGACCACATAGTTGCGCCATGAAACGCGCTTGCCGGGTGGGATTTCAGCCAACGCAGTGCGGAAGGCTTCGGCATTCTGATGGGGTACGAGCAGCCGGTGCGGGCCTTCGGGTGAGGTTGCCCAGCGGTTATAGGAAGGATTAAGAAGGTATATTTCGTCGATATCAACGCCCGCAAGCTCTGCGGCCTGTGCGAGGTCCAGTTGCCCGCCAGTGTCGACAATACCGAAATACAGCTCATCCGTTAGAGCCGGCAGCTCAATACCGTATGCTTCGGGATTGTCGAATATTTTGGCCAGGGCAATCAGTTTAGGTACGTAATGGCGAGTTTCCTTTGGCAACTGCAGTGACCAGAAGTCTTCAGGCTTGTTACTTTTCCGGTTACGGCGCATCGCACTGGAAACCGTGCCCCCGCCACTGTTATAGGCGGCCAGCGCCAGCGTGTAATCGCCACCAAAGCGGTTAGACAGCCGGTCCAGATAGGTAAGTGCTGCGTCTGTAGCTGCAATTACATCGCGGCGTTCATCGTGCCACCAGCTTTGGGTGAGACCAAAATACTTGCCGGTTGACGGGATAAACTGCCAAAGGCCTGCCGCACGGCCGTGGGAATAAGCAAAGGGATCGAACGCACTTTCAACGATGGGCAGCAATGCAAACTCTGTGGGCAGCCCACGTTTCTCTGTCTCATTGACAATATAGTGCAGGTAGCGGCTTCCGCGTTCGACTACGCGGTTGATATAGCCCGGGTGCTTTGCATACCAGTTCAGCTGATCTCTGACACGCTTGTTGTCGACGTTATGATCGAGGACGAAACCTGCTCGCAGGCGTTCCCAAAGATCTGTCTGTACGAGCTCTTCGCTCGCGATTTTTTGTTCTGGATTGTCGAGCTTTTCGCGGGCTTCGCGCGCGGCCGCCTTGAGTTCAGGAGCTATGGCATCATCAAGTGGTTCATCGCGAACAGCATCGCTGTCTTCACCTGTTTCTACCGATTCCTTGAGACCTTCATCACCTGCTGCGAGCGTCACCTCTTCCGAGTCAAGAGGGTTTTTCGGCGCTGCGTCTGCTGACAAATCAAAAGCGCTGCAGCCGCCTGTCAATACTCCAATAAAGAGCAGAAGGGGCAATCGTTTAACCGACATAGGCGATGTCCGACTCTGGGTTGTGGCCGGAATCATGTCTGAAAATCCGGCATATTTAATGAGTTACGAGCAAAAAGTTAAATGATTCTATGGGAGCTCGTTTCCAGCGGTCAAGAAACCTCTCGTTACGGCGGTGAGAGGAATTGTTAACCGTTCAGAAATTATCTTTGCCATGCCTTATCGCTGCAAAGATGCCGCTGTCTGAATCTGTAGGCAGGCCTTGCCCGGCGCCGTACTGTTTTGCCGCACTCACAACGGCAGGATCATCCCAGCGCAGGAACGGGTTTAACCGTTTTTCATCTTCAAGTATCGAGGGTACTGTTGGTTTGCCGGAGTCCCTGAGGGTTTTGCAATGGCGCTCGAAGGCTTCGAGTTCGGTGTCATCCGGCAGCCAGCTTCGGGCGAAGCGAAGGTTCGCCAGAGTGTACTCGTGGGCGCAATAGACGGCAGTGTTTCCGGGAAGCGCACGAATGGATTTAAGTGACTCAAGCATCTGGGCAGCTGTGCCTTCAAACAGGCGACCGCAGCCGCATACAAAAAGGGTGTCGCCACAAAACAGGGCGGGGCGGCCGGCAATCTCAACATCGGTAAAGAACGCTATGTGATCCAGCGTGTGTCCCGGGACACTCATTACCTGGAACGTGACATGCTCCCATACAACCTCATCGCCGGGACGCACGTTGTTAGTGTTGCCTTTAAACGGCGATTCGGCTGGCCCGGTTATCCTGCAGTCCGGGGAATCCTGTACCAGAGCCTTGACTCCGCCAACGTGATCCGGGTGGTGATGGGTAACCAGAATGGTATCCAGTGTGAGATCGTTTTTTGAAAGGTGATCCTGTACTGGCCTGGCCTGGCCGGGATCCACAATCAGGGCCTTACCCGTGTCTGTGTCTGCAAGGCACCATATATAGTTATCGCTGAACGCCGGGATGGCAGAGATGGTGAGCATCAGATGTCCCCGTTTATGGTTGGCAAGTGTGGCTGCTATGATAGAGCATTAAGCTCATGGCCCCAACAACCTCTGGACCAGTGGTTTGTGCAGGCTCTTTGTTAAAGCGGGAGTACAGGCGGTGTGAAGAAAAGCAAGATTGTTGATTATCCGTCCCGACACGAGAGTTTTGAAGACTGGTTCCAGACGCCTCTCGGCCGTTCGATGCTGGCAGATCAACGTCGCTTTCTGGATCAAAAGCTTGCCCGTCTGACGGGCGCCAGGCAGCTTCAAGTGAGCGTCAGTCATCGCATACCACTTGCCAACGGCACAGATTTTTCGCAGAAAGTGATGACCACGCCAAAGTGGTTTACGAGCATTCCTGATGGAGTTGTTGTTTGCGACGCGGACGAACTGCCGTTTCCTGGCGACTCCATGGATCTGGTTGTGCTACATCATACTGCCGATTTTTCGCCGTACCCTCACCAGGCACTCCGTGAGGCCGCACGGGTTTTGAGAGGCGAGGGGATGATCGCTGTTGTTGGTTTTAATCCTGTCAGTGTCTGGGGCCTGAGAAGGCTGATATCAAGACATCACGCCGGGCCATGGGGAGGGCGCTTTCTTATGCGCGGGCGCATGGAGGACTGGCTCCACCTGTTGGGCTTTCAGGTTGACGTTTCGGTGACCCGGTTTTTCCGTTTGCCCCTGCAGCGTAGCGGTCGTAAAGCCTCGGGCCGGTTTGGTGAACGCTTGACCGTTAGCGGGCTCCTGCCAGTTGGGGCGTATTACTGTATCCTTGCGAAAAAAAGGGTGTCTGCCTGCATTCCCAGGCGGGCGGCATGGCGTCAGAATAACGTAATGGGTATACCGGGAACCGGAACCGTAAGCGCATCCAGAGGTTGCCCGCCGCAGAGCCTGAACCATCCCGAAGACTGAACCGGCCATTCCGAGCCGGTTATATCTATATACATGCAGGAGTTTTAATGTCCGAGAAGGTAATTCTGTATACCGATGGAGCCTGTAAAGGCAATCCGGGGCCTGGCGGATGGGGTGTTGTGCTCCGTTACGGCAATGCCCTTAAAACGATGCACGGCGGCGAGCGCCAAACCACCAACAATCGCATGGAGCTGATGGCTGCCATACAGGGTTTGAAGGCCTTGAAGCGAGGCTGCGAAGTTGAGCTGTATACGGATTCCCAGTACGTGCGCAAAGGCATTACGGAGTGGCTTTCAGGCTGGAAGCGCAACGGTTGGAAAACGTCGGCGAAAAAGCCGGTAAAAAACGATGACCTATGGCGGGAACTTGATATTGAAACTGCAAACCACAAGGTTAACTGGCACTGGGTAAAAGGCCATGCAGGTGTTCCGGATAACGAGCTCGCAGACGAGCTTGCCAACAAGGGCGTTGACGAACTAACCCGCAGCTGAACACGATTCAACCCCGAACCGGTGTGGATATTATGAGACAGATTGTACTGGATACAGAAACAACAGGTATTGATCCGGCAGAAGGGCACCGGATCATAGAGATCGGCTGTGTTGAAATGATGGAGCGCCAGCCCACGGGGCGTAATTATCATGTCTATATCAACCCGGAACGAGAAGTTGAAGCAGAAGCCATTACCATTCACGGGATTACCAACGAATTTCTCGTGGATAAGCCAAAATTTGCAGAGATCGCGGATGAGTTTTTTGAATTCATAAGAGGCGCAGAGCTTGTGATTCACAACGCTGCGTTTGACGTCGGCTTCATGGATTCGGAGTTTGGCCGGATCAAGCCGGTACGAAAAACAGCCGATCATTGTGGCATTGTGGATTCCCTTGCAATTGCCCGGGCGAAGCACCCTGGCCAGAAAAACAACCTGAACGCCTTGTGCAAACGCTATGGCGTTGATAACAGTAACCGGGAGCTGCACGGCGCCCTGCTGGATGCGGAGATTCTGGCGGATGTATACCTGCTGCTCACCGGCGGACAAACCGCTCTGTCCCTGGATGCCGGTTCTGAAAACGGCGGTGGCGCCAGAGGTATTCGCAGGCTGAGTTCAGACAGGCCAGCTCTGGCGGTTGTCAGGCCTACCGAAGCTGAGAACGAGGCGCATGAGGCTTTCATGTCC
>JAGPVT010000099.1 GCA_018066865.1 Marinobacter sp.
GAAATGGCGGAATATCGTGGCAGCCTGAAAGAACCCGGCAGAAACAGCCCGTACCGCGATCGCCCGGCTGATGAAAGTCTCTCGCTTTTCCGTGACATGCGAGATGGTAAATTCAAAAATGGCGAGCTGGTGTTGCGGGCGAAAATAGATATGGCGTCCCCTAACATCAATATGCGAGACCCCATTCTCTACCGCATTCGTTACGCTGAGCATCACCAGACGGGCAATAAATGGTGCATCTATCCGATGTACGATTTCACTCATCCCATCTCGGATGCCATGGAAGGAGTCACCCACTCCCTTTGTACGCTGGAGTTTGAGGATCACCGACCGCTTTACGACTGGGTGCTGGAGAATATTTCGGCGCCTTGTCAGCCGCGGCAGATTGAGTTTGCCCGTCTGAACCTGAATTACACCATTACCAGCAAGCGCAAACTCAAGCGCCTGGTGGATGAACACCTGGTGGACAGTTGGGACGACCCACGCATGCCTACCATTTCCGGCATGCGTCGCAGAGGGTATACCCCCGAATCCCTGCGCACTTTTTGCGACATGATTGGCGTGAACAAGGCCGGTGGCACCGTGGACATGGGCATGCTGGAGTTCGCTATCCGGGAAGATCTCAACACCCGATCGCCACGTGCCATGTGTGTGATGCGCCCGCTGAAGGTGACGCTCACCAATTATCCGGCCGACAAGACTGAAACTCTGGTGTTGCCGGTGCATCCGCAGAACCAGGACATGGGGCAGCGTGAAGTCACCTGGAGCCAGACACTGTATATCGACCGGGAAGACTTCGTTGAAGATGCCCCGCGCAAGTGGAAGCGGCTGGCGCCGGAGCAAGCGGTTCGCCTGCGCGGCGGTTATGTGATGACCTGCAAGGAAGTTGTACGGGATGCCAGCGGCGATATCGTCGAGCTGCGTTGCGAATATGACCCGGCCACACTGGGTGTGAACCCGGAGGGCTATAAGCCCAACGGCGTCATCCACTGGGTGTCTGAGAGCAACAGCGTGGACTGTGATATCAATCTGTACGATCGCCTGTTCAACCACGAATCACCGGACAGCGACAAGGAAGGCGACTTCGTTGATCACATTAATCCGCAATCGCTCGTGGTGCTCAAGGGCGCACGGGTAGAGCAGAGCCTGGCAACGCCTCTGACGGACCTGCCATACCAGTTCGAGCGCGAAGGCTATTTCTTCTGTGATCAGGAGCTGACCGCAAAAGCCGGCAAGCCGGTATTCAATCGCACCGTTACCTTGCGGGATTCCTGGGGTAAATAAGGGTAAGCATTCAGGAGGCCAGCTGTGATCAGGATTTACAACACGCTCACCCAGAAAAAAGAAACCTTTACGCCCATCGAACCGGGAAAGGTTCGCATGTACGTGTGCGGGATGACGGTCTATGACTACTGCCACCTGGGCCATGCCCGGGTGCTGGTGGCGTTTGACGTGGTAACACGTTACATGCGCAATCGTGGCTACGACGTGACCTATGTGCGCAACATCACTGATATCGACGACAAGATTCTCCGCCGTGCCGAAGAAAACGGCGAGCCGTTTACCGATCTCACAGAGCGTATGATCGCCTCGATGCACGAGGATGAAGCCAGACTTGGCGTGCTGCCGCCCAGCGCAGAGCCTCGTGCAACGGAATACATCGCTGAGATCATTGCCATGATCAGCACGTTGATCGAATCAGATCATGCCTACGCTGCCGATAACGGCGATGTATACTTTTCCGTAGAGTCGTTTGAAAACTATGGAAAACTCAGCAAGAAAAAGCTTGAAGACCTGCTTGCAGGCGCGCGCATCGACGTGCAGGAGGCAAAACGCAGCCCGGCGGATTTTGCATTGTGGAAAACCGCGGGCGAAGGCGAAGTGAGCTGGCCGTCGCCCTGGGGTGCCGGTCGTCCTGGGTGGCACATTGAGTGTTCGGCCATGTCGACCCGCTGCCTGGGCGATACGTTTGACATTCATGGTGGTGGGCCGGATCTGCTGTTTCCCCATCACGAAAACGAAATTGCCCAGTCCGAATGCGCGACAGGGCACGCCTTTGTAAATACCTGGATGCACGCGGGCGCGATTCGTGTGAACAAGGAAAAGATGTCCAAGTCTTTGGGCAACTTCTTCACCATCCGGGAAATTCTGGAGACCTATCTGCCTGAAGTGATACGCTTCTTCCTCGTTTCCAGCCACTATCGCAGCCAGGTCGATTATTCCGAAGATAACCTCTCTGAGGCGGGGCGATCGCTTGCCAGGCTCTATCATGCTCTGCGTGGTATCGTGCCGGCAAAATCCGTCGACGTGCCTGAAACAGACCACGATCGGCGTTTTGTTGAGCTGATGGATGATGATTTCAACTGCCCGGGCGCAATCTCGGTTCTGCACGCGCTCGCCAATGACATCAATCAGCATCGCCGTGAAGGCCGGGATGACGAGGCAAAAGAAGCGGCGACTGTAATGATCAGGCTTGGCGCTGTTCTTGGCCTTTTGCAGCAAGATCCGGATACTTTTTTTCAGGCCGATTCCGGCGGCGAGCTGAGTGCAGAAGATATTGAAGCAAAAATTCAGGCTCGCGCTGATGCCCGTAAAGCCAAAGACTTTGGCGGCGCCGACCGCATTCGTGACGAGCTGGCAGAGCAGGGCATTATTCTGGACGATTCCCGCGAGGGAACAAGCTGGCGGCGCAGCTAACGCTGTTACCAAGGTCGTGTTGTATTCAGGGAAATGACCTTATAGGGAACTTCCCGTATAATACTGCCTTCGATTTTTCGAGCCCGACCGCTGAGCGGCTTTCGGGACAGGGCTAACCCACTGAGGCTAAGAACAATGACAGAGCGCGTACAACTCGGCGGCATTCAGGTCGCAAAGAATTTGTATGACTTCGTGAATAACGAAGCAATCCCCGGCACCGGAATAGATGCAGAAAAGTTCTGGGCGGAATTCGACAAGATCGTCAACGATCTGGCGCCGCGCAACCGGGAATTGCTCGCCAAGCGCGATGCAATTCAGGAAAAAATGGACAGCTGGAACCGTGATCACAAAGGCCAGAAGCTTGACATGGCGGTCTATAAGTCTTTCCTCAAGGATATCGGCTACCTGGTAGAAGAGCCGGCAGACTTCCGGATCTCCACGACCAACGTTGACCCTGAAGTCGCGACCATGGCAGGCCCGCAACTTGTGGTGCCGATCATGAACGCCCGCTTCGCGCTGAACGCAGCGAATGCGCGCTGGGGCAGTCTGTACGATGCGCTGTACGGCACCGACGCCATTTCAGAAGACAACGGCGCTGAAAAAGGCCGTGGTTACAATCCAGTGCGTGGTGCCAAGGTTATTGAGTTCGCCCGCAATCTTCTGGATGGCTCTGCACCACTGGCTTCCGGCAGTCACAAAGATGCGGTTCAGTATCAGGTTGCCGGAGGCAAGCTGGTCGTCAAACTGCAGAACGGTGACGTTACCGGCCTCAAAGACGAATCCGGCTTTGTGGGCTACACGGGTGCTGCCGATACGCCCACGGGTATTCTTCTGGTCAAGAATGGCATGCATTTCGAAATCCAGATTGATGCCAGCCATCCGATTGGCAAGGACGACGGAGCACACGTAAAAGACGTGCTGATGGAGTCTGCGCTGACAACCATCATGGACTGTGAAGACTCGGTTGCTGCAGTAGATGCCGACGACAAAACACTGGCTTACAGTAACTGGCTGGGCCTGATGAAAGGCGATCTGGAAGAAACCTTCGAGAAAGGCGGCGAGCGCCTGATCCGTAAAATGAATGCGGATCGCCAATACACCGCAGCCGATGGCAGCGAGCTTAAACTGAAAGGCCGTAGCCTGATGTTTATCCGTAACGTTGGTCACCTGATGACCAACCCGGCTGTTCTGCTGAAAGATGGGGCTGAAGTGCCTGAAGGCTTGATGGACGGCCTCCTTACCGGGCTGATTGCCATTCACGACCTCAAAGGTGGCGGGCGTTTTCAGAACAGTACTTCCGGTTCTGTGTACATCGTAAAGCCGAAGATGCACGGCCCTGAAGAAGTTGCGTTTACCAATGAGTTCTTTGGCCGAGTTGAGGATGCTCTGGGTTTGCCGCGCTTCACGCTGAAAGTTGGCATTATGGACGAAGAACGTCGCACTACGGTGAACCTCAAAGCCTGCATCCACGCCGCAAAAGATCGTGCCGTGTTCATCAACACTGGCTTCCTGGACCGCACTGGCGATGAAATGCATACGTCCATGGAGCTTGGGCCGTTTATTCGCAAGGGTGAGATGAAGCAGGCTGCATGGATTGGCGCCTACGAGCAGTGGAACGTTGATATTGGCCTGGAAACCGGTTTCCGTGGTGTTGCCCAGATTGGCAAGGGCATGTGGGCCATGCCGGATCTGATGGCCGACATGCTGGTACAGAAAATCGGTCACCCGAAAGCGGGTGCCAATACGGCATGGGTACCTTCACCCACAGCCGCAACACTGCACGCAACTCATTATCATCAGGTATCCGTAGCGGATATCCAGAAAGATCTGGAGAGCCGTACTCGTGCCAACCTCGATGACATCCTCACAGTGCCAGTGATGGATGGCCCGTCAACGCTGGCGGAAGCTGATGTTCAGCAGGAGTTGGATAACAACGCACAGGGTATTCTTGGCTATGTGGTGCGCTGGATTGATAGCGGTGTTGGCTGTTCCAAAGTCCCTGACATCAACGATGTCGGCCTGATGGAAGACCGGGCTACGTTGCGCATATCGTCGCAGCATCTGGCTAATTGGCTGTATCACGGTATTTGTACCCAGGCGCAGGTTGAAGAAACCATGAAGCGTATGGCGCAGGTTGTTGATCAGCAGAACGCCAATGACCCGACTTACCGGGCTATGGCGCCGGGCTTCGCGGACAGCGTGGCATTCCAGGCTGCCATGGATCTGGTTCTCAAAGGTCGCGAGCAGCCGAACGGCTACACAGAGCCGTTGCTGCACGCTTATCGCCTGAAGGCGAAAGAGAAATTCGGCCAGTAATATCGGCTGAGAGCAAAAAAACCCGCTTCGGCGGGTTTTTTTATGGCTGCTTTGCACTCGGACGTGCGAGTTGATTACTCGTTGTGCAGTTCGTTTGCAGCATACAGCGTGTTTTGCAAGAGAGTTGCAATCGTCATCGGGCCAACACCGCCCGGCACGGGCGTTATGTATGCAGCACGAGCTGAAGCTTCATCAAAATCCACGTCGCCCTGCAGCTTGCCGTTCTCCATGCGATTGATGCCCACATCAATCACCGTGGCGCCGGGTTTTACCCACTCGCCCTTGATCAACCCCGGTTTGCCGACAGCGGCAATCAGAATATCGGCTTCACGAACGTATTTTTCCAGATCCGGTGTGAAGCGATGACACACCGTGGTGGTGGCGCCTTTAAGCAACAGCTCCATGATCATGGGGCGACCTACGATGTTGGATGCGCCCACAACCACGGCGTGCTGACCTTTGTACGGGGTGTTAATGCTATCCAGCAGGGTTATGACACCTGCTGGTGTGCAGGGCCTGAGTGCAGGCTTACGCTGCACCAGGCGACCGATGTTGTACGGGTGAAAGCCATCCACATCTTTATCAGGACGAATTTTCAGCAAGATAGGGTCTGCATCCAAATGCTTCGGTAGTGGAAGCTGCACCAGTATGCCGTCCACTAAAGGGTTCTCGTTCAGCTCATCAATCAGTGCTTCGAGGGCCTGCTGTGAGGTATCTCCAGGCAAGTCATAGGAGAGCGAGAGAATGCCTGCGGCATCGCAGGCCTTGCGCTTGTTACCTACATATACCTCAGAAGCCGGGTCGTTTCCTACCAGTACAACGGCCAGACCGGGGGCTCTCAGCCCCTGGTTGGTGCGGGCTTCTACCCCTGAAGCGACCTGTTGTCGTACTGTGGCTGCAATTTCTTTTCCATCGATCAGTTTGGCGCTCATGGTTCGTCTTGTCGGTTGGGCATTGATAGAATAAAAGGGCGTTTATTGTCTCATGCTTGCCGCCCAACTCCAATTGGGTAACCTGGGTGTATCGCCGGGGGCTCAGTAAAAAAATCGGGGAGAAATGGCGGATTTTTCAGAGAATTTCACTTTCCCTGTTGACGGAAGCATTTGGCGACAGTAATATCCGCACCAACTTTGCTGATGCACATGTTGTTCAGTTCAGACGGGGTATAGCGCAGTCTGGTAGCGCGCCTGCTTTGGGAGCAGGATGTCGGGAGTTCGAATCTCTCTACCCCGACCAGTTTTAGTTTTATCCGTTGCGCCCGTAGCTCAACCGGATAGAGCAACGGCCTTTGAGCTTCACTTCAATATGTCCGGAATTCCGGTATGTTGAAATGAGCCTAGGAGCCTTCGTCGGGAATAA
>JAGPVT010000100.1 GCA_018066865.1 Marinobacter sp.
ACGGTCCGGGAACGGCTACGAGCACGTCCATGTGCGCTTGTTTCCGGCCATCCTTGGCCTCCAACATTCCCGGACCGTTCTGCCACCGCCCCCTCCGTCATACTTTGGGTGCTGGCTTCCTCTGGCTCTGAGAGCTGAGGAAGCCTGTGGCTTGAAGCTACGGCTTATTTATTCAGGAACAGTTCCCGACCGATCAGCATACGCCGGATCTCGGATGTACCTGCACCGATTTCATAAAGCTTGGCATCGCGCAGCAATCGGCCTGTGGGGTAGTCATTGATGTAACCGTTGCCGCCCAGAAGCTGGATGGCGTCGAGGGCCAGTTTTGTGGCCATTTCGGCGGAGTAGAGGATCGCGCCGGCGGAGTCTTTGCGGGTGGTTTCGCCGCGGTCGGCGGATTGCGCCACCATGTAAACATAGGACTTGGCGGTGTTCATGAAGGTGTACATGTCCGCTACTTTGCCCTGAACCAGTTCAAATTCGCCAATGGCCTGGCCGAACTGTTTGCGTTCGCGGATGTAAGGAACCACAGCGTCCATAGCCGCTTGCATGATGCCCAGCGGGCCGCCGGAGAGAACGAGGCGTTCGTAGTCGAGGCCGCTCATGAGTACGCGGGCGCCGCTGCCGAGTTGGCCGAGGACGTTTTCTTTGGGTACTTTGCAATCCTGGAATACCAGTTCACAGGTATTGGAGCCGCGCATGCCGAGTTTGTCGAGTTTCTGGTGCCGGCTGAAGCCTTCCGAGTCGCGTTCTACGATGAAGGCGGTGATGCCTTTCGAGCCTGCCTTTACGTCGGTTTTGGCGTAGATAACGTAAACGTGGGCGTCGGGGCCGTTGGTGATCCACATTTTGTTGCCGTTCAGCACGTAGTGGTCACCGGCATCTTTGGCGCTCAGTTTCATGGAAATAACGTCGGAGCCGGCGTTGGGCTCGGACATGGCGAGTGCGCCGATGTGTTCGCCGCTGACGAGTTTGGGCAGGTATTTCTGCTTTTGCTCTTCGGTTCCGTTCCGGTGAATCTGGTTTACGCACAGGTTGGAGTGAGCGCCATAAGACAAGCCAACAGAGGCAGATGCGCGGCTGATTTCTTCCACGGCAATCACGTGCGCGAGGTAACCCATGCCCGAACCGCCGTAGGCTTCGTCTACGGTAATGCCCAGCAGGCCCATGTCGCCGAACTTTTTCCACAGATCCATGGGGAATTCGTTGCTGCGGTCGATTTCTTCAGCGCGTGGGGCAATTTCGGTGGCTGCAAATCCGTTGACCTGCTCGCGCAGCATATCGAGAGTTTCGCCAAGGCCGAAGTTGAGTTCTGAGTACTGTGATTTCATGTTTGGTTGCCTTTTGTTCTGCCAGATACGTGTTTGAAAACGGCCTGCCGGGTTGGGCGTCAGTTGCTGTCAGTTCTGCTCAGCAGCACTTCGATGCTCGTCATTGGCCGGGGCCAGTTGCTTTTTCTTTTTCTGCAGATCAGAGAGAGCTTCCCGACACCGCAATTCTGCTGTCTCGATTTCCATTTCTGCCATAGCTATATCGCTTTTTTGCTGTTCCATGTGAGCGCGCTTGTTGCTCAGTATGGTCAACATTTTCAATAGCTGCTTTTCGTTACCTGTTGGCGTTTCATCCCATAGATCGAAAAGTTCTTTTGTTTCGGCGAGAGAAAAGCCCATACGTTTGCCGCGGAGGATCAACTTCAGGCGCACTTTGTCTTTGGTGCTGAAGATTCGCGTTTGCCCGCGACGCGCCGGCCTCAGCAGGCCCTGATCTTCGTAGAAGCGAATGCTACGGGTTGTCACGTCAAACTCATTGGAGAGCTCGCTGATACTGAACGTGTTCTTTACGATCATGGCGATATCCTTTTTTAGGTAAGGTTAGATAAAGTTTACGTAAACGTAAAGTATTTTTGGAGGTAAAGTCTGCGACATTGGGCTTATAAGGAAACTAGGCCAGTTCGCTTATCAGGTTTCGCGGGATTGTAACAGAAGGCATTCAGGCGTCGGGTGGGCCTTAGAGAGCGGTATAACGGTCTTGGGTCGCCCGGCTTACTCCAGAAGCGGTGAGCCAGGCGAGGAAGGGCCTTTAGCCGAGGTCGTCTCTGAGCTTTCGTTTCAGCAGTTTGCCTGCGGTGTTCTTGGGCAGCTGTTCTGCGAAGTGGATGTGCTTAGGTAATTTGAAGCTCGCCAGCATGGTGCGAGCGTGGTTCATTAACGCGTCTGCATCCTCCGGATAGCCTTCTTTAACAACCACCACAGCGCAGATGGCTTCTATCCATTTTTCATCCGGCACACCGATAACTGCAACTTCTGCAACGGATTCGTGTTGGTAAAGGGCTTCTTCCACGTCGCGGCTGGCGACCAGTACTCCGCCGGTGTTCACCACATCCTTGATGCGATCAACAATGTAGATGTAACCCTCTTCGTCCTGATAACCCAGATCGCCGGAATGGAACCAGCCGTCTTTGAATGCCTCTTCGGTCGCCTCCGGTTTGGCCCAGTAACCCACCATCAGTTGTGGTGAGCGATGAACCAGTTCTCCCTGTTCTCCGGGTTTGCAGTCTTTGCCGGTTGCCGGGTCCACGATTCGGGTCATAACGGTTTGCATGGGGCGGCCGGCAGAAGATGGCCGGTCGGCGTGTTCTTCGGGTCGCAGAACGGTTGCCAGAGGTGCGATTTCACTTTGGCCATAACAGTTGTAAAGGCCGGCACCGGGTAGCTTCTCGCCAAGCTCTTTCACAACCTGGCCGGGCATGATGGAGGCGCCGTAGTAGAGCTTGTTCAGGTGCTGCAGTTTGTCCGGGTTGAATTGCGGATGATGCAGCAGTGCAATCCACACGGTAGGCGGCGCAAAAAAGGCGTTAAGCCGGTCGCTGACGATCAGCCCGAGGATCGCGTCTGGTGTCGGAGTGTTGATCATTCGGCTATACCCGCCGCTCAGCAGCATTGGCATGGTAAACACATGCATCTGCGCCGAATGGTACAGCGGTAACGCAGCCAGGGACCGGTCGCTGGCGCGGATATCCAGATGGTATTGGCAGGCACCGTAATGCGTCATCAGCGAACGATGCGTGTGCATGGCGCCTTTGGGGTCGGATGTGGTGCCAGAGGTATACAGAATCTGCACCACGTCTGTGTCGGAAAGTTCCAACTCCGGGGCAGTATCTTCGCCGGCTTCAAGTGCGAACTGCAGCGCATCGCTCTCGCCGCCGCCATAGAGGCTGCCGTTGATGGCAAGCTCAGTTGTACTCCTGACCGCATCTACCTGGGGCTGCAGTTCTAGGTCAGCAAACAGGGCTTTGCAGCCAGACTGGTTGAGTGCGTAGGTCAGCTCGTGGCCAATCAGGGCGTAGTTAAGTGGCACATGAATCAGCCCGGCTTTTGCACAGGCCAGCCAAAGCAGAACGTAGGCATCCGAGTTTTTACCGTAGGCGCCCACGCGATCGCCTTTTTCAAGCCCTAGCGCGATCAGACGGTGAGCAAGTCGGTTCGAGGCTGTGTGAATGTCTGAGAACGTCCAGGTTCGATCATCAAATGTCAGTGCAGTGCGGCTGCCGTAGGTGCTTGCAGCGCGACCAATTGCGTCTCCGATGGTGTTGCGCAGAGCCCGCTGGATACCCGCCGATACGGAGGAAGAAGCGGATGTACGGGAGTTGTTCATGCATATACTCCTTTAGCTGTTGTTATTTCGTGCGTGCAGGCATTAACTCAGAGGAGTGGACTCCACGGGAATGATCGGTCAGGTCGAAAAAATTGACCCAATCGGTCAGCGCGGTGTTTTAACCCGCTGATTATCCGGGCCACTGGGACGGCGATTTGCCAGTCCAGCGCTTGAAGGCCCGGCAAAACGAGGCGGTTTCTGAAAAGCCTACACGCTCGCTCACGTCTGCAACGCTCAGGTTTTCCGTGCTCATGAGCTTTATCGCGTACTCCCGTCGCAAAGACGTCTTGATCTTGCGTAGGGAGGTGCCTTCTTCCTGGAGCTTGCGCCCAATGCTTCTGGGCGTTATGTGCAGGCGCTGGGCAAGCTCATCCAGGCTCGGCATGTCCCTGAGGTTTTGCCGGGCCAGCAGAGCGCGAATCCGGTTGCGCAGGCTTTCGTCATGATCCGGTCGGTGCAGGATATAGGCGGGCGACTCCTTCAGGAAAACGGCGAGCTCGTCCTCGCTCCGGGTATTTTGCAACTGCAGGTATTTTTCGTGCAGGTAAAAACCGCAAACAGATTCATCAAACTGCAACTCGGTTGGGAACATGGCCCGGTATTCGGCAACATGCGGCGGCGATGGATAACTGAACTGCGTGGTTGCAAACGGAATCTGCTGGTCCACCAGCCAGCATGCGAACCTCTGCCACATAAGCAGCAGGAACTCCTGCAGCATGTGGTCAGTGTCCTGGCTGGCGTCTTCAAGGCTCAGTCGGAAAAACACCAGTTTGTTGCTATTGGTTTCACCCAGGCCGATGTCGATGTTGTCGCAGGCGATGCTGAAAAAGCGCGCACTTTTTCTCAGCACGGCGCCGAGGGTTGCCGATCCGAGACAGTAATCTGTCATCAGTGCGAATGTGCCGTTCTTGCAGCGGCTGTTGGATAGCCCCATGAATTCGTCGCGCGTTACCCGCCATACCGTCTTTATAAGCCGGGTGAATTGTTCTTCGGTGATCAGTTGCTCAGGCTTGCTGAACCATGCTGCTGGCACACCAGCGCTGGCTAGCAGCGCCTCGCGCAGAAACCCTTGTCGTTCGGCACCGCGAATGGATGCCTGAAGATAGTGGTTTGCAATATGGGGTCTGGGCTGGAAGTCGCGCATGGCTATGACGATTCTGGTGCGTAATGTGTCAATTATTTCGGCTTGTACGGCCATTCTCGGGGAACAGAATAACCCTTTAAATGGTCGACTGCCTGATTAATCAGTTTTACTACGGGGTTATTTAGAGACTATTTAGAGATTATTTAGAGAGTAGTAAGAGGCTATCAAGAGGCTATGTATGTCCGAACATCAAGAAGATACTGAGTTGTTTCACTCCATGATCAACAGGGTGCTCGACAAGGAAGTCGCGCCTTTCTACGAGCAGTGGGAGGAGGAAACCGCCATTCCGCGCGACGTTTGGCGTAATCTGGGGCAGGCCGGAATGCTCGGTATTGATATGCCGGAGGAGTACGGCGGGGCGGCGGCGAGCTTTGAAATCTCACAGCTGGCGATTGAAGAAATGGCCCGCAAGGGCTTTGGTGGCCTTGCCTCAGGCTACAATATTCACGCCAACATCGTGATGCCCTATATTTTGCACCTTGGCTCCGAAGCCCAGAAACAGCGTTATCTGCCTGATATGATCAGCGGCGATGTGCTCAGTGCCATCGCCATGACCGAGCCGGGTGCGGGCAGTGATCTGGCGGCTATGCGCACCACGGCACAACGCACAGAAAAGGGCTATATGATCAACGGCGCCAAGGTATTTATCACCAACGGTTTGCAGGCGGAGCTGGTGATCGTGTGTGCCAAAACCGATCCGGGAGCCGGTGCCAAAGGCGTATCCTTGTTTCTGGTGGATACCAGCCTGCCCGGGTTTTCCCGGGGCAAAGGCATCCGCAAAATCGGCCAGCACGCCAGCGACACCGCAGAGCTCTTCTTTTCGGATCTCGTGGTTCCCCACGATGCTCTGCTGGGTGAAGAAGGCCGCGGGTTTGCCTACCTGATGCAGGAGTTGCCCCGTGAGCGTTTGGGCGTTGGCGCCCAAGCGGTAGGGGCGACCGAAGGCGTACTGGCGATTACTCTGGATTACGTGCAACAACGTAAAGCCTTTGGCCAGAGAGTGGCCGATTTCCAGAATACCCGGTTCAAGCTAGCAGAAGCCCGCGCGCGGCTGGAGATGGCGAAAGCCTACCTGAAGCAATGCATCGCAAAATATCTTAAAGGCGAGATGGGGCCAGCAGACGCTGCCATTCTGAAGCTTATGCTCACGGAAATGCAGTGCGATATAGCCAACGATTGTCTGCAGCTGTTCGGTGGCTACGGTTATACCGTTGAGTACCCCGTATCGCGTTTTTTTGTGGACGCCCGGGTACAGACCATCTACGCCGGTACATCTGAAATCATGAAAGAAGTGATTGCTCGCTCCATGCTGGGCAAATAGATTATTCGTTACCCAGACTTTTATTGACCTGAAACTTGAGGAAACAAACGATGAAACTGACTGATGTAGTAATTCTCGACGGCGCACGCACGGCCATCGGTGCCTTTGGTGGCAGCCTGAGCTCGCTGAGCCCTGCCGAGCTGGGAACCTGCGCGGCGAACGAGGCTATCAAACGCTCGGGGGTGCCTGCAGAAGACATCGACCATTCCATTTTCGGACATATTATTCCGACGGGCCCGGCAGATGCCTACGTTGCGCGTCACATTGGTCTCAATGCCGGTCTGCAAAAGGGTTCTGCGGCGCTCAATGTGAATCGTCTCTGTGGTTCCGGCGTACAGTCGGTTATCAGTGCCGCGCAAATGATCATGATGGGCGACAGCCGGATTGCACTGGCCGGTGGTGCCGAAAGCATGAGCCAGGGCGCCTATATTCTACCCAATGTCCGCAAGGGCTTGCGGATGGGTGATGGTAAAGCGGTGGATATGACGCTGGGCACGCTTAGCGATCCGTTTGGCAGTGGCCACATGGGCATGACGGCGGAGCGAATCGCAGAAAAGTATGGCCTCAGCCGTGAAGACCTGGATACCTTCTCGGCAGAAAGCCACCGCCGTGCCAGCCACGCCATTGAGAGCGGCTACTTTAAAGAGCAGATTGTGCCGGTGACCGTGAAACAGGGCCGCAAGGAAGTGACTTTTGAGCAGGATGAGCATGTGCGTGCTGGCACCACCGCAGAAAGCCTTGCGAGCCTGAAGCCGGCCTTTACCAAAGAAGGCATCGTAACGCCGGGCAACGCTTCCGGTATTAACGACGGTGCGGCCGCCTTGGTGCTGACCAGCGCAGCAGAGGCCGAAAAGCGTGGCGTGAAAGCGCGCGCACGCATCGTGGGCTACGCGTTTGCAGGGGTAGACCCCAGCGTAATGGGTCTGGGCCCGATCCCTGCCGTGCGCAGTGTGCTTGAAAAGACCGGCCTGAGTGTGGCAGATCTGGATGTGATCGAGTCCAATGAAGCTTTTGCGGCTCAGGCGCTTGCCGTCAGCAAGGAGCTCGGCCTGCCGGCCGACAAGGTTAACCCGAACGGCGGTGCTGTTGCTCTTGGCCACCCGGTGGGTGCGACGGGTTCCATTCTCATCATCAAAACTCTTGCAGAGCTTGAGCGCACCGGTGGTCGCTATGGCCTGATTACCATGTGCATAGGCGGTGGTCAGGGTATTGCGCTGATTGTTGAAAGCATCGCTTGAGCACGCGGTTTTATTTCTTTTTGAGGCTGAATTGAGTAAAGTTTACGTTAACGTAAAGATTGGCGTGTTTCCGATTCAGCCGACAACACCTGATGCGAAGGGAGAAAGTGATGGAATTCAAAAATATACCGGCCATTGTAACAGGTGGTGCCTCCGGGCTTGGCGAGGGTGCAGCCCGTGCACTTGCTGCTGCAGGCTGTAAAGTTGCCATCCTGGATCTGAAAAAAGAGCAGGGTGAGAAGGTTGCTGCGGATATTGGCGGCATTTTCGTATATTGCGACGTGAGCTCGGCTGAAAGTGCCGAAGCGGCGTTGGCGACAGCCCGTGACGCCCACGGACTCTGTGGCATTGCGGTTAACTGCGCGGGTATTGCGCCGGCGGCGAAAATTCTGGGCCGCGACGGCGTTATGCCGCTCGAGAGCTTCAGCAAGGTCATACAGATTAACCTGATCGGAACCTTCAATATTCTGAGACTGGCGGCCGCCAATATGGCGCAACGCGAGCCCAACGCAGAAGGTGAGCGCGGCGTGATTATCAATACCGCTTCGGTCGCCGCTTACGAAGGGCAGATCGGACAGGCGGCTTACAGCGCTTCCAAGGGTGGCGTTGTTGCTCTGACTATTCAGTCGGCCCGGGAGCTGGCCCGCGAAGGTATCCGCGTGAATACCATCGCACCGGGCCTGTTCATGACACCCATGATGTCCGGCATGCCGCAAGAAGTGCAGGACAGCCTGGCGGCCACGCTGCCGTTCCCCAAGCGCCTGGGTAAGCCCGAGGAGTTTGGCATGATGGTGGACCAGATGGTGCGCAACCCGATCCTGAACGGTGAAACCATCCGGCTGGACTGTGCCTTGCGTATGGCGCCTAAATGAATTCAAGCACATAAGGGAGAGCGCAATGACTAGCACTGTGGATCAAGAAGAACTCGCACTGTTCCGGTCGTCCGTCATCAAGGCTCTGGAAACAGAGGTAGCGCCGCATTACGAGGCCTGGGAAAAATCTGGCGTTGTACCCCGTGAACTCTGGAACACGCTCGGCGATGCCGGCATGTTGTGCGTGGACATTCCCGAGGATTGCGGCGGCTGCGGCGCGCCGTTCCAATACTCCGTGGTGGTCGGCGAGGAACTGGCTCGCATGGGGTTTGGTGCGCTCTCCACCAATGTGATGGTGCACTCAGATATCGTGGCGCCCTATATCAGCCATCTGGGTAACGAGGCCCAGAAGCAGCAGTGGCTGCCGAAAATGGTGTCTGGAGAAGTGGTTGGCGCTATCGCAATGACCGAGCCGGGTGCCGGCAGTGATTTGCAGGCAATGCGCACCAGTGCGGTACGGGACGGCGACGACTATGTCCTGAACGGCTCAAAAACCTTCATTACTAACGGTCAGCATGCCGATATGGTGATTGTTGCGGCGAAAACCGACCCTTCTGCGGGTGCCAAGGGCATCAGTCTTTTTCTGATCGATACCACCTTGCCGGGTTACAGCAAAGGGCGGAATCTCGACAAGATAGGCCAGCACAGCGGTGATACATCCGAGATGTTTTTTTCGGATATGCGTGTACCGGCATCGGCGCTTGTGGGCGAAGAGGGCAAAGGTTTTGTCTACCTGATGCAGGAGTTGCCACGGGAGCGGCTGGTGATCGGCGCGCTGGGCGTGGCGGCCGCAAGAGGAGCGCTGGATCTGACCATAGCTTACGCCCATGAGCGGGTGCTGTTCGGGCAGAAGTTGGCGCAGCTGCAGAATACCCGTTTTGAAATCGCCCGTATGGAAACCGATTATCAGGTTAACAAGGCGTTTGTGGCTCAGTGCATAAGTCAGTACGAAGCCGGCGAGCTGGATGCGCCTACCGCGTCCATGGCCAAATACAGTGCGACCGAAATGCAGTGCCGTGTGGCAGATGGCTGCCTGCAGTTGTTTGGCGGTTATGGTTACACCACGGAATATCCGATTTCCCGTGCATTTATGGATGCCCGTGTTCAGCGCATTTATGGCGGCACGTCGGAAGTCATGAAAGAAATCATTGCCCGCTCCGTTCTGGGACGAGTCTGAAATCAGTGAGGTTTGAATATGAGCGATAACAGCGTTGTGATTGCGGGTTCTGCACGTACGCCCATGGGTGGCTTGATGGGGTCTTTGAGTTCCGTGCGTTCTCCGGAATTGGGTGCCA
Organism: Marinobacter sp.; assembly: GCA_018066865.1. GTDB lineage: Bacteria > Pseudomonadota > Gammaproteobacteria > Pseudomonadales > Oleiphilaceae > Marinobacter. Next base: position 9,525 of record JAGPVT010000100.1, read on the forward strand.
CTGCCATCAAAGCCGCCATTGAGCGCAGTGGTTTGAAACCTGTGGACATTCAGGAAGTGATCATGGGTTGCGTGTTGCCGGCCGGGTTGGGCCAGGCGCCGGCACGTCAGGCTTCTCGTGCTTCCGGCATTCCGGACAGTTCTGGCTGCACCACCGTGAACAAGATGTGCGGTTCCGGAATGCAGGCGGTGATCATGGCTCATGACCAAATCAAGGCAGGCACCAACAACATCATGATTGCCGGTGGCATGGAGAATATGAGCCAGGCGCCTTACCTGCTACCCAAAGCTCGCGGCGGCTTTCGCATGGGCCACGGGCAGGTGATGGACAGCATGTTCCTTGACGGACTGGAAGATGCCTACGAAGGTGGCCTGATGGGCGGCTTTGCCCAGCGCTCGGCCGATGACTACAAAATCACCCGTGAGGCCATGGACGAGTTTGCCATCGGCTCACTGAACAAAGCGCTGGCGGCGATAGAGAACGGCTGGTGCAATCCTGAAATCGCGGCCGTTAGCGTTCCCGGACGTGGCGGCGAAACCCTGGTGGACACCGATGAGCAGCCAGGTAACGCCAGGCCGGAAAAAATCCCCACGCTCAAACCAGCTTTTGCCAAAGACGGCACGGTTACCGCCGCTAACTCCAGCTCTATCAGTGACGGTGCGTCTGCTCTGGTGCTCGCTTCTGCCGCTGAAGCCAAAGCCCGTGGACTGACCCCGCAGGCCCGTATTGTGGCCCATGCGACACACGCCCAGTTGCCGGCCGAGTTCACTCTGGCGCCCATCGGTGCGATCGAGAAGGTGCTGAAAAAGGCAGGTTGGAGCAAGGACGATGTGGATCTGTTTGAGATCAACGAAGCCTTTGCGGTCGTTTCCTTGCTGGCGATAAACGAGCTGGGATTGGATGCGGAAAAGGTGAACGTCTTCGGCGGCGCCTGTGCTCTCGGGCACCCGATTGGTTCGTCCGGCTCCCGGATTATCGTAACGCTCATCAATGCGCTGAAGCAGAAGGGCCTGAAGCGAGGCGTGGCTTCCCTGTGTATAGGTGGCGGTGAGGCGACTGCGGTTGCCGTTGAGCTGGTCTGACACGGTTATTATTGCTGCCGGCTCTGGCATTCCTGATGTTTGAGTCGGCGCATTGACCAGAGTCCCAAAACCGGGCCAGGCAGCAGCCAAAGTGTTACCCAGGCCCCTTGGGATTCCCAGAGATTGCTGGTGATCCAGATTGCCGGTAGGGTCAGTGCAAAGCCGATGGCATTCATTACGGCCAGCGATGCACCAACGAATTCTCTGGGCGCTGCGGCTGCAGCCAGTGCAGAAAACTGGGGAGAGTCGGCAATGACGGTTATCCCCCACAACGCCAGCAGGAAAAGTAGCGTTCCGGGCGGAGCCCAGGGAAGAAACGGGTAGGCAAGGCAGATTATTCCTGAGATTGCCAAGGACCCGTTTGCTACCCATTCACTCCCAAACCGCCGGCTGAGTTTACCGCCGCCTATACACCCCACAAACCCCAGTCCGATCACCACGAACGAAAGTAGGGGTATCACTGTTGGAGATGCTTGCATGCGCAGCACTTCCCGTGTGATCAGCAGAGGTGTCAGTGTCCAGAAAGCATAGAGCTCCCAGCAATGGCCAAAGTAGCCGCCGGCTACTGCCCGAAACCTGAGCGATCTGAGCCCGGCGAGCCCGGTGCGCAATCGCGTTTTTGCAGTGCTGATGGGCAGGTGAGGGCCATCCCCCAAAAACAGAATCATCGTGCCGCCAAGAAGGGCCAGAACCGAGGAGCCCAGTAGCGGCCATTGCCAGGGCAGGCCGGGCGTTATGCCGCGTAACAAGTGCGGCATGGCGGTACCAAGGGTCAGCATGCCAACCAGCCAGGCCAGCGCCGTCCCCGTGTGTTTGGGGGTCCAGCCTATAACCAGTTTCATACCGAGTGGGTAGATGCCGGCAAGACAAAGGCCCGTCAGAAAACGCATGAAAAGGTCAAACGGTGGAGAAGATGCTGTTAGCACAAAACCGGCGTTCATCAGAGCTCCAAGCAGGCTGGAGCATGCAAAAATGTAGCTGGCCCGATAGCGATCAGCCAGCCCTGTAATGGCAATGGCCAGCGTGCCGATGATGAAGCCGGCCTGTACAGAGAGCGTCAGGCTTCCCAGGTCTGATTCAGATAGCCCTAGCTCCCGGGAAAGTGATAGCCAGACCCCGTTTATACTGAACCACAGCGAGGTGCCGCAAAGCTGTGCCAGGACTATGACAAATAATGGATGGCGTTGCGCAGTTTTGCGGAGTATCACGGGGTTTCCCTGTCGTCGTCCGGAACTGTCAGGCTGTGCGGCTTGTTGCAGGTGCCGGGACTGGTGTGGTTAGTATAACCTCTGCCACAGTGTACAGCTTTTTCAACTGCGATTGAAGCATAGTTAAAGGTCGGGTGCCTTGAACGGTCAGAGCGATATCCAGAACGCCGCCTGAAGTTTCCACCGCCATCTTTTCAATCCGGAAGCCACGGATACGAACCACTTGGCACAAGCGCTCAAGCGCGGCCGCTTCGTGGTTCATCCGACAGGTAATTGTATAGCTGGGCGTTTTATTGCTGCTCTCAGTGGTCATGCAATGTTCTCCTTTTTATCCGCAGTGGAGCGGCGGGTTTCATCAATCATTTCCTTGTTACTTCCACCCGGCTTTACGATCGGCCAGACGTTTTCTTCCCGGGCAATAGCCACATGCAGAAGCATCGGGCCGTTATAGGCGAGTATGGTTTCAATTCCCCTCCGAACCTGATCGGTGCGCTCAATTTTCAGGGCAGGGATGTCGAACGCTCGGGCCATGGCAACAAAGTCCGGATTGTCGTCCAGATTAATCTGGCTTTCCCGGTTGTTGTAGAACAGCTCCTGTTGCTGGCGCACCATGCCCAAACACTGGTTATCCATGATGATCAGCTTTACTGGCAGGTTATATCGGCGAATAGTGGCCAGCTCCTGCGCGTTCATCATGAAGGAGCCATCACCGGTCACGTTCAGAACGGTGCTTTGGCGATCGGCAAACTGGGCGCCGATTGCCGCTGGCAAGCCAAAACCCATGGTGCCGAGGCCACCGCTGGTCAGGTGATGGCGCGGGTGAGCAAACTGGTAATGCTGGGCGACCCACATCTGATGCTGGCCAACGTCGCACGCAATAATCGTGTCGTCCGGGGCAACTCGTGAAAGCTGTCGGATGAACGCGGGGCCGGTAATTGGCGCCATCGGCTCTTCGTTGACTGCGGTCTGAAATCCTCCCGTCGTGCGCCAGGTCTGGCATTGTTTCTGCCAGTCGATGATCGCCAGAGGTGTCTCTCTGAGCGCCTGTGTCAACTCGCCGAGAATGGCGTTCAGATCACCGCGAATCGCGAGTTCTGCGCTCCGGAGTTTGTTGATTTCGGCGGCGTCGGCGTCAATGTGAATCAGGCGAGCGTTGGGTGCGAAGCCATCCAGCTTGCCGGTGGCCCGGTCGTCCAGACGGGCACCGATAACCAGCAGAAGGTCACACTCGTCTACTGCACGGTTGGCCGCGCGGGAGCCGTGCATGCCTAGCATGCCGAGATTGTGAGTGCTGTACTTACCGGGGTTCCCGATACCCTTGAGAGTCACAACCGCCGGCAGTTTTGAGCATTCAGTAAACTTACGAAAGCTGTCTTCCGCATGAGCCAGGCTAATGCCACCGCCGCTGTATAGCAGCGGCTTTCGGGCCGCACGCAGCAAGGCTAACGCGCTCGTCAGATCGGGGCAGGCCGCTTGCGGCTGCGCAGGCGTCGGGATGGGCGCAGTGGTGGCTTCTGTCAGTAATACATCCTTGGGGATGTCGATCCAGACCGGCCCGGGCCGCCCGCTTTGGGCAAGCGCTATGGCTTCTTCCAGAATAGCGGGCAGCTCGTCTGCACTTTCAACCAGATAACTGTGTTTTACGATGCCAAGCGTCATCCCCAATACATCGGTTTCCTGGAACGCATCGGTGCCGATCAGGGGCGAGGGAACCTGGCCGGTAATAACCAGCATGGGAATGGAATCCCGGTGTGCGTTGGCAACACCGGTAATCAGGTTGGTCGCGCCGGGGCCGGATGTCGCAATGCAAACCCCCAGCCTGCCGCTTGCCCGGGCATAGCCATCTGCGGCGAGGGCGCAGCCTTGTTCGTGGCGGCAGAGCACGTGTTCCACGCGTACATCATCCACAAGGGCGTCGTACAGCGGCATGATGCAGCCGCCCGGATAGCCAAAAATCGTCTGGATGTTGTGGCGGTGGAACGCTTCAAGAATGTGCTGTGCGCCGTTCATTGTCGTTTTTCCTGTTTTTTCTTCCGCAAAAAAGAAACCCCCGGGACCTTGCGGTGCCGGGGGTTTCTGGTGTTTTGTCAGGTTTGTCGCTATCTCACCCGCTTATCCACGCAAAATCCCCCGGAAGGTATCACTACCACCAGGACGAGCATTGCAAGAATAATTGATGAGTTGAGATTCATAAAAAGGACATACTTCATCTGAATTCGTAAAAAGATTCTGTGTAGAATCTACCCCACGTTTTTAACCGGTTGCAACCGTTTTAATCCTGTTTTTTTCAGATAACGTCTTTTTTACTGTCGTCATTCACCAATTTCGGGCTGTGTAGGTATTTCATGAGCAAAGTAAAATGGAGTTCGCTGGGGCTGTCTGTGGTGGTTGTGGTCGCCCTGGTGATCTGGATGGCAACGGGCGATATCAAGGTTGCGAGTACTAAAGCGCCCGTACAGCAGGAAGTTGAGCAACAGGAGCGCACACGGGTGCAGGTAACAACCCTCAACGCACGATTATATGAGCCCGGTCTTTTGCTTCAGGGCCAGCTTGAGCCATGGAGTGCTGTAAACGTGAGCGCCAGGGTAGCTGGCACAGTCGAGAGCATTGAGGCCGACCTCGGTGATTCGGTAAAAGCCGGTCAGGTGCTTTTAACCTTGTCTGAAGATGACCGTAGGGCAGGGGTTGATCGCTGGCAGGCAAGGGTCAGGAAACTGGAAGCGGATTTGGTGGCAGTGCGGAAATTGGGTTCCAGAAACCTGACGTCGAAATCAGAAATTCTCAACGTGGAAAGCGAACTGGCGGCCGCCCGGGCAGAATTGAAGAGCTCTCAGCTTGCAGTTTCTCACCTCAGGCCGACGGCGCCGTTTGATGGGCTGATTAATAGCAAAAGCGTTGAGGACGGCAGCCTGGTTGAGGTTGGCTCTCCCTTGTATGAGCTGGTTCGTATAGACCGGCTCAAGGCCAAAGGACAGGTGCCTCAGCAGTCTGTTGCACAAGTGTCACCGGGCCAGAAGGTGCGGGTGCGTCCTCTGGATGGGGATGCGCTTGACGGCGTAGTCACCTTTGTAGCCAGTGCAGCAAACCCCGATACCCGTAGTTTTGCCGTAGAGATCGCCGTTGAAAACCCGGATCAGAAACGCATTGCAGGTGGCAGTGCCAACCTTCGTGTTGCCTTGGCGGATGTTCAAGCCACGTTTATTTCCCCGGCTTATCTCTCCCTTGGGAACGACGGGCGCCCGGGTGTGAAGTATGTTGATGAACAGAATCGGGTCGTTTTTCGCACGGTAAAGTTGCTCAGTGTTTCTACTGAAGGTGCCTGGGTAACGGGCTTGCCAGATGAGGTTCGCCTGATCACCCGCGGTGCGGGCTTTGTAAGCGAGGGTGAGCATGTCGAGCCTGTCGATGCCGCCGATGAGCGGGGCTGAGTAACATGCGCTCACTTATTTTCGCGGCCATAGACCGCAGCCGCACCACGCTTCTCACTCTGTTGTTCCTCACGCTGGGCGGCATTGCGGCATTTCAGACTATTCCCCGGGAGGCAAACCCCGACATCACCATCCCCATGATATATATCTCCATGACCCTGGAAGGTATAAGCCCGGAAGATGCGGAGCGGCTACTGGTGCGGCCCATGGAGCAGGAGCTGCGCTCGCTTGAGGGCGTCAAGGAGATGCGTGGCACAGCCTCCGAGGGGCATGCCTCGGTGATGCTGGAGTTTGATGCAGGCTTTGATCCGGATACCGCCCTGCAGGATGTCCGGGAAAAAGTCGATACGGCCCGCAGCAAGCTCCCCCGGGAAGCTGACGAACCGCGGGTGAATGAAATCAATGTATCCCTGTTCCCGGTATTGTCCATTGGCCTTTCGGGACCGCTCTCTGAGCGTGAACTTATAACGATTGCCCGTGGACTTCAGGATGCCATCGAAGCCATTCCCGAAGTGCTGGAGGTTGACATTGGTGGCGACAGGGAGGATCTGCTGGAGATCGTTGTAGACCCTCAGGTGCTGGAAGGCTACGGCATAGACTTCGACCAGCTCAGCAATCTGGTCACCCGCAATAACCAGCTGGTGGCAGCTGGGTCGCTGGATACCGGCAATGGTCGTATGACACTAAAAGTGCCCGGCGTTATCGAGAATATCGAAGACGTTATGTCCATGCCTATCAAAGTTGATGGCGATACGGTGGTCACCTTCGGTGACGTTGCCATGCTGCAGCGCACCTTTAAAGACCCGACGGGATTCGCCCGCATTAACGGCGAGCCGGCACTTGTGCTGGAGGTGTCCAAACGCACAGGGGCCAACATCATCGAAACCGTGGGCCAGGTGCGCGAGCTGATTGCCCGGGCAAAACCGCAGTTGCCGGATACACTGGATATTCGCTACACCATGGATCAGTCCGAAGACGTCCGCGACATGCTGAGCGATCTTCTCAATAACGTGTTGACCGCCATTGTGCTGGTCATCATCGTGATCATTGCCGCCATGGGGCCGCGTTCGGCCATGCTGGTGGGGCTTACCATTCCCGGTGCGTTCCTTACCGCTATTCTGGTGATCTGGAGTATGGGCCTCACCCTCAATATCGTTGTGCTGTTCAGCCTGATTCTGGTAGCTGGCATGCTGGTAGACGGCGCTATTGTGGTATCAGAGCTGGCAGATCGGAACCTGTCGGAAGGGCAGACGGTGAAAGACGCGTGGGCGGAGGCCGCAAGTCGCATGGCCTGGCCGATCATTGCGTCTACGGCGACCACTCTGGCGGTGTTCGTGCCGCTTCTTTTCTGGCCCGGCGTGGTGGGCGAATTCATGAAATTTTTGCCTATTACCGTGATCATCAGTCTGACAGCTTCTCTGGCAATGGCCCTCGTGTTTTTACCGGTTCTGGGTGGCGTGAGCGGCGGTCGTCGTGCCCGTACCGCCTGTGAAAACGGGCGAATGATGCAGGGCTATCGCCGGCTGCTTTCCACACTTCTTTCCTCGCCTGGTTTCACTCTGGCAGGTGTGCTGGGAGTGGTTGTGGTGGTCTACGTCGCCTATGGCAAATTCAACTATGGTATTGAGTTCTTCCCCAGTGTGGAGCCGGATTCGGCTCAGGTGCAGGTGCGCGCACGCGGGGACCTGTCGGTTCTCGAGCGGGACGCCATTGTGCGGCAGGTGGAGGGCCGTTTGCAGGGGATGCCGGAAGTAAAAGCACTTTATGCGCGATCAATGGTGAGCGCCAGCACACAGATGGCACCGGATGTGATCGGGGTGCTCCAGTTTCAGTTTACCGACTGGTTTACCCGCCGCCCCGCCAGTGCGATTCTGGATGATTTCCTCGCCCGCACGGAGGACATTCCGGGCATTGCGCTGGAATTCCGTAAGCAGGAGAGCGGCCCCGCTGGTGGCAAGCCGATCGAGCTGCAGATCAGCAGCCGCGACAGCAGTAAGCTGAACGGGTATGTGGATCAGATTGTGAACCAGATGCGCGCCCAGAGCGGCTTTGTGGATATTGAAGACGACCGCAGTCTGCCCGGTATTGAATGGCGCCTGGAAGTGGATCGCGAAGCCGCTGCCCGTTTCGGAACCGATGTGCTCAGTATTGGCAGTGCGGTTCGCCTGGTGACCAATGGCCTTGTGCTGGCAACCTACCGGCCTGAAGACGTGCGTGACGAGGTGGATATTGCCGTGCGGGTTCCCAACAACTGGCGTGAACTGGATCACCTGCAACGCCAGACGCTTAACACATCGCGCGGGCAGGTGCCGCTGTCGCAGTTTCTTGATCTGCAGCCGGGACACAAGACCGGCAGCATTGCCCGGGTAGACGGGCAGCGAACGGTCACCATCAAGTCTGACATTCAGCCTGGCGAGCAGGTGGACAGGCTGCTGCAAGGGCTGCAGGCTAAGCTGCCGGAGGCACCGGAAGGTGTTACTGTCAAATTTGCCGGCGAAAACGAAGATCAGCAGCAGGCTTCCAATTTTCTGGTAGGTGCGTTTCTGGTTGCGATTGCCATGATGCTGCTCATTCTGGTGACCCAGTTCAACTCGTTGTATCAAAGCTTTCTGATTCTCTCAGCGATTGTGCTCTCCACGGCCGGGGTTCTTCTGGGGCTCCTGTTGAACGGCCAATCTTTCGGGATCGTGATGGTGGGTATGGGGATCATTGCGTTGGCCGGCATTGTGGTGAACAACAACATCATTCTGATCGACACCTACAACCAGATGAAGAAAGAGGGAATGGCGGCGTATGAGGCAGCGCTGGAGACCAGTTGCCTGCGTTTGCGGCCAGTGCTGCTCACCGCCGTGACCACGGTGCTGGGCCTGATGCCGATGGTGTTAAGTATCAACGTCGATTTGCTGACGCCATCCCTCGGGCTAGGCGCGCCGTCAACCCAGTGGTGGGCGCAGCTCTCCAGCGCCATTGCCGGTGGCCTGGCGTTTGCCACCATACTGACACTGCTGTTGACGCCGGCCATGCTCGTGCTTGGTGACAAAATCGGACAGAAATTAAGAGGCTTGGCCGCCAGTTACTCATGACCAATCCGCTTACAGAGCTGTTCCGAAAATTAACGCTTATCGCAGATAGGGTCAGGGATTATCGGCCTCGAGCCCAAACGCGATCTCCAGTAGCGTGCGGTCATGGCCGTGGCGACCCATAAATTGCACTGAAACGGGCAGGTTCTCCGGTGTCAGGGCCATGGGAAGTGAAATGGCGGGCGCGCCGGTGACGTTTGCCAGGGGCGTGAAGTTAGCGTAACGGGTAAGCCGGTCAAACAAGGTATCGAAAGGTAGGTTCGGGCTGAGGTGGCCAAGTTTGGGTGAGTCCGTCCACACGGTGCTTGTCAAAATCCGGATGAGTTAGCGTGCGGCCATTCAGCTTCATCCCGAAAGCCAACAAGGCCCAGTAGAGGGCAAAGTCATCCGGGAAGGTTGAGTTTACAGGTATGAGTTCACAAGCCCGTTATGTTAACCGGACTTGCAGGATGTCCAGGGAGGAGTGATGTGTCAGGAGCCGTTTTTGCGGGATTCCTTGATGACATCGTAAGCGTGTGTGATTTCCTGCGTACGCTCTTGTGCCATTTCGCGCATGCTTTCCGGAAGGCCCCGCCCTGCGAGTTTGTCGGGGTGATTTTCACTCATCAGCTTGCGATAGACCTTCTTGAGCTCCGCATCGCTGATAGAAGGGGATACCCCCAGAACTTTGTAAGCATCGTCATTTTGCTGAGCGCTGGACCGTTGGCTGCCAGTCTGCCCGGCATGGGCGCCGCGCAACATGGCTTCCAGTTGATCTACCTGGCTTTCAGGCAGGCCAAGGCCGCGGGCTATGCGAACCAGCATTGCGTGCTCAGCCGGGTGCACTACGCCATCCGCCGCAACCGCAGAAACCTGCACCTGAAGAAACATTTGCAGGAAAGCTGGTTGCCGACCGCTGATGTTTAAAAAGTGGTTCAGCTCTGCATCCAGATCAAAGTCTTCGGCCTTGCCACGGCTGAACGCGGCTTTGGCTGTTTCTCTCTGGGCTTCGTTCAGGCGAAAGCGCACAAACATGGCTTCGGCCATCTGTATCTCGTCTTTCGAGACAACGCCATCGGCCTTGCACAGGGCCCCCATAACCGCAAAAACAGATTCAACAAAGCCGGACTGAATGCTCAGGAGTTTGCCCATCAGGCGGCTTTTCGCACGGTTAAGCAGAAATGCGCCAAGAGCTGCCCCCACGAGAAAACCGGGGAACTTGCCAAAGGCGTAACCAATCAGACCACCAATGATGATTGCAAACAGCATTAAAACGTCCTTACCGGAGAATGGATCAGACCACAGAATATACGTGTTTTTCAGTGAATCTTCATGAACAGGCTTTCATTCTGCATATCTGTTTTGCTGCGAGTCTGGGAGCTGACAGGTTTTTCATGTTAAAAGTACCGCTTATGACTCCCGATCTGTTTGCTGACCTGCCCATTGAAATGACTACTGAGACTCTCTCGGAGGGTGCCGTTGTGCTCCGGCAGTTCGCATTTCCACAAGGGCGGGACCTGCTGGGTGAGATCAGGCGGATAACAGCAACCGCTCACCTGAGGCATATGAAAACACCCGGCGGGCACAGCATGTCTGTTGCCATGAGCTGTTGCGGAAGCTGGGGTTGGGTCACCGACGCGCGAGGGTACCGCTATCAGGCGGAGGACCCTTGTTCCGGCGCGCTCTGGCCAGCCATGCCTTCCGTTTTCTCAGCGTTGGCCAAGTCGGCTGCACTGACAGCGGGGTATCCGGATTTCACTCCGGACGCCTGTCTTATCAACTGTTACGAGCCGGGCGCAAAAATGGGGCTGCATCAGGATAAAAATGAACGGGATCTCTCGCAGCCGATTGTGTCGGTTTCTCTCGGGTTGCCCCAGGTGTTTCAGTTCGGAGGGCTGACGCGGAGCGAGCGGCCGTTGAACATTCCTCTGGGTCACGGCGATGTGGTGGTCTGGGGCGGGCCTTCACGATTGCGCTACCACGGGGTTCTCACACTGAAGGCCGGAACGCACCCGCTAACCGGCGCCTGCCGCTACAACCTGACCTTTCGTTGCGCCCGTTAGCGATTGCGTGACTACTGAAGCCAGGCTACCAGAAGCCCCGCTCCCAGCGACAAAAGTATTGGCCCGACCACATAGAGCCCTGTTTGCCGGTTACCGATCACCCAGGCCATGCCTGATTTGACCAGGTTGTTGGTGGCGGTCGCAATAACGATACCGATAACCGCCGTATCCATTGCCAGGCCATTGTTGGACATGCGGGTAAGGGACAGGGTAATCGCATCCACGTCTGCAATACCCGATGTGGCAGCCAGCATATAAATGCCGGTATCGCCCAGCCAGTTTTTCAGGAAATCGCCAAGAAGCAGGATTACGGTCAACAGCACGCCGAAAACAAGAGCCGATTTCAGGTCCAGCGGGTTCTGGCCAAGCACAGGCTGGCTAACTTGGCTGGTTTGAGAATTCCTGCGCCATATGACAATTGCTGGCACGTAAAGCAGCGCTGTCATCACCGTTACGGGCCAGATCAGGCTCGGCAGGAGCTCGCGGTTGATCACGAAACAGTACACCAGTATGCGCGGGAACATGGTGCCAGAGGCAATCAGAATACCGGTGGCAAACTGTGCGTTCAGCGCCGGGTGCCGTTTTGCCTGGCGGGAAAAATGAAGCGTCAGTGCGGTGGATGAGCTCAGGCCGGCAAACAGGCTGGTAAAAAGAATGCCCTTGCTGGTGCCGGCT
>JAGPVT010000106.1 GCA_018066865.1 Marinobacter sp.
AGCCCAGCAACCAAGGAATCACTATGAACAAACTCAAAAGCCTGGCGGCCGGTATCACTTTGTCGCTTAGTACCATCTCCGGTGTTGCCTATGCGGAAGAGCTCATCCCGGTTACCGTGTCTACCACCTGGTATGCCCAGGCGGAGCACGGTGGGTTTTATGCAGCCAAAGCCATGGGGCTCTATGAAGAGCAGGGCCTGGACGTCACCATCAAGATGGGTGGTCCTCAGGTGAACAACGTGCAGTTGTTGATGGGCGGCAAGATGGATTTCATTATGGGATACAGCCTGCAGTCATTTAACGCTGTGAAGGAGGATATTCCGTTGGTCACAGTGGCGGCTTTCTTCCAGAAAGACCCGCAAACTCTCGTGGTGCATAAAGGTGCAGGGAACGACTCACTGGAGGATCTGAAGGGTAAATCCATGCGCGTGCCCACGGCGGGTCGTGTGGCCTACTGGCCCTGGCTGAAAACCGAATACGGTTATACCGATGAACAGCTTCAGGCTTATGACTACAGCTTTGCACCGTTTATCAGAGACGAACAGGCGATTCAGCAAGGCTACGTAACCAACGATGGTTTCTTCCTGGAACAGGCGGGCGTTGAAGGCAAGAGCCTGTTGCTGGCCAACTATGGCTGGAAAGCCTACGCGGCTACTCTGGATACCACTCGTGAGATGATTGAGGAAAACCCGGAAGTTGTGCAGAAAATGGTGACGGCAACCGCACTGGGCTGGAAGGCTTACTTCGAAAATCCGGAGCCGGCCAATGCGCTGATCAAGGCTGACAACCCGGAGATGCAGGATGAGCTGCTTGCCTACACGTATGCGAAAATGCAGGAAGAAAACATGCTGCTTTCTGATGCCGCCGAAGGTGGTCGCTATGGCATGATGACCGTTGAGCGCTGGCAGACATTCTTTGACGACATGATTGCTGCGGAAACCCTGCCGGAAGATCTGGAGTGGGAGAAGGCGTTTGATCCCTCGTTTATAGAAACGGTCTATGCGGACTGAGTTTTAACGGTATGGATAAAAAGGGCGGCCTGAACGGTCGCCCTTTTTTGTTTGTCTAATCTGATACGAATTCTGCAAGAGCGTCGGCTACGGCTTGGGGTGCCGCTACCTGGGGAACGTGTCCTGTATTCAGAGAGACAACCCTGGCACCGGGTACAAGTTGCTGCATACGTCGTTGAACCGGCAACACTACGGAACGATCCTGCAGGGCTTCGACATAGAGCCGTGGTAATTGTCCGAAACGGGCCTGCGTCCAGCGGGGCACCAGTGCCCGGCAGCCCTCGGCCTGGGCGGTAAATCGACAGATGGCTTGCTCCGCCACCTGTTCACTGACATCTTGCAGGAAAATGTTCCGGATTGCTGATGGCTGGACCCGGGACACCAGGCCATCGGCCTCCCATTCCAGAAAAGGGCCAATGCCGGAGGCCTCGGGGAATTCTTTCACCATTTCGCCTACCACTTCGCCGAACCCTGTACCTGAGGGCAGCATCATACCCGCCAGATAAGCAACGCCGATTACTCGCTCAGCGATGGATTCAGCAAGCTGGGTGGCCACGGTGCCACCGCCGGAATGGCCAACCAGCAGCAGTGGGCCTTCAATTTCTTCAAGCTGTTTTTCGAGATCCGCTACACACCGATCAATAATAGAGGCCTCCGCCGGGTTCCCCAGCCGTGCGCCGCTTCCGGGCAGGTCCGGGGCCAGAACCCGGAACCCGTGCTCCTCAAGGTAGGGTGTAATGGTCTCCCACACCCAGCCTCCGGCCCAGGCGCCATGAATCAGGACTGCGGTGAATTGTGTATCAGGCATAAGTCCTCCGGTACATATCCATCAAATGAGCCTCTACGGTTGTGGATGGATAGTGGGGTTGGTCACCCTCTGCCAGACAAGTCGGCAGGCAACTGACTTCGTGGTCCGGGTTTCCGCTGAAGAAGAAGGGTACCGAGTAACGTTCGGCTCCGGAGGTGTTGACCACGCGGTGCAGGGTGGAGCGATAGCGGTCGTTGGTCCAGCGCGCGATCATGTCGCCAAGGTTGACGACAAAAGTGCCTGGAACTGGATCAGCATTGATCCAGCGGTCGCCTTTTACGTCCCAGACCTGCAATCCGGGCTTGTCGTCCAGCAGCAACACAGTAATGCCGCCAAAGTCTGTGTGGGCACCGCAGCCCTTTTCCCCTGGTGCCGGATTTGGTGGCTGAGGCGGGTAGTGGAGCAGGCGTAAGGTGGAGATGGGTTGCTGGCAAAAATCCTCGAAGAAATCATGACCGAGCCCAAGAGACAGGGCCAGGGCCTCCATGATCCGGCCACTGAGTGCATTCAGAGCCTCGAAGTATTCCATCATAGTGTTACGGAACGCAGGCAGGGTATGGGGCCACTGGTTGGCTCCCTGGTTAAAGCGACCGGCCATTACCCGTGGGTCTGAATCATCCAGTTCCTGGCCAATGTAGAAGCCTTCTTTAAGATCTGGTGGAGAGCCCGGTTCCAGGGTCTGGCCTTTCAGAGGTTCGTATCCCCGGTTGGCCTTGGAGAGGCTCTTGTTGATGGCTTCTTTCTCTGCGTCTGGCAGGTTGAACAGGGCTTGGGATTCCTTGAATACCCGGCTGATCAATGTCTCGGAAACGCCATGGTGGCTGACATAGAAAAAGCCAGTATGCAGGCAGACGTCGGCCAGCAATCGGGCCAACTGTTGTCGTTGCTGGTCGGTTCCGACCAGTAACGACAGATCGATAACAGGTAGCGAAGCCCCTGATTCGTTAATGATGCTCATGATGTCACTCCAGGTTCTTTAATAATATTGTCCATATGGTCAGCAATTCACAAAGCGTGCCAGTGATGTGTATCGGCTCAATGGCGTGTAAATCGCGAGTGCTCTGATGTTCGGGGGTTTCGGGAGGTGTTGGTCGCGGTCGAAAGGCCTCAAATAAGGGCGCTTCGTGCACTTTTGCACTGGATTCGGGCGCAAGTTTGATTTGGAAAGCGGGTGTTTCCGTGGGTGTTGCCTTCTGTTCGTATGCCGGCATGAAAGCCTGAGCTGGCCCGTTAATTGAAGTCTTTTCAGGGGTGAACGCCAATTATGGTCACGTTTGTTGTGCCTGGGTTGGCAAGCTGGCCTGGCCTTTGCTTTGTCCAATAAAACCTGACCGAATGATCAAAAAATTCAGAGCATAAACCGTAGAAGGGGAAAGCAAATGCATAAACGTATCACTCGTTCGTTTCTGATTGCAGCGTCATTGGCTGGAGGTCTGCTGAGCCAGTCTGCTTTGGCTGCTGATAAAGTTGTCTACCAGTTGGACTGGCTGCCGGGAGGCGACAAGTCTCCGGTTTATCTCGGTGTGCAGGAAGGATTCTTTGCAGACGAAGGGCTGGAAGTCCGCATTGCAAGTGGCCGAGGCTCCACCGATGCCATCACCAAGATTGCGACCGGACAAGCCGACATAGGCAGCGCTGATATTGGTTCATTGATGGCCGCCAAAGCGCAGGATGGCAGCTTGCCAGTGAAAGCTGTCTACAGCATCTTCAATCGCGCACCTCACGCCTTTTTTACACTTGAAACTAGTGGTATCCGCAAGGTGACCGATATCGAAGGTAAGAAGGTTGCCACCTCGCCGTTTACCTCTTCCAACGCGTTTCTGCCGCTGGTAATGAAGGACAACGGGTTGGAGGAAGATGCGGTTCAGCTCACCAAGGCGGACCCGGGTGCCCTTGGCCCAATGCTGATGAACGGCGGCACTGACGCTATTATCGCCTGGGTTACCAATATCGCCCTTTTTGACAATCAGGCCAAGACCACCGGCAACAAGCTGGTGGTTTTGCCGTGGTCTGATGCCGGGCTGGAACTGTATTCCTCCTCAGTTGTCGCCGCCGAGAAATTCCTGAGCGAGCGTCCGGACGTGGCCCGGCGTTTCATGCGTGCTTACGACAAATCCCTGAAGCTTACCCATGACGATCCAACCAAAGCCGCCGAAGCCCTACACACCATGGTGCCCGAGGTTGATGTTGATGTGGCTGTTGCCCAGATTGGCGATTCCATGAAGCTGATTGTTAACGATGTCAGCGAGCGTGATGGGCTGGGAGCACTTACAGAAGAACGTGTGGCTCTGACCTGGAGTCGTGTGGCTCAGGCAGAAAAACTGGCCGGGGATGCTCTGGACCCGGAAACCGTTATCGATCGTACTTTGCTTGAGGCGCTGTAAGTATGACCGGAACCGCCACCAACCGCTCTTTTGTCAGGCTCTCTGGAGTCGGGCACAGGTACGACCCGGACCCGGCGACGCCAATGGCGGTGACCGGCGTCGATCTGGATATTCAGAGGCATGAGTTCGTAGCGGTCGTCGGTCCTTCCGGGTGCGGAAAGTCGACGCTGTTGCGGATGATCTCCGGCTTGCTGAAACCGACAGAAGGAGAAGTCTCTGTATTTGGTCGGCCAGTTGATGGGCCAAGGGATGATGTGGGCATCGTCTTCCAGAAGCCTACGTTGCTGCCCTGGCTGAATGTTCGCAAGAACGTGCTGTTCCCGCTCAAACACAAGTACGGCCGTTACAGCCATGACGATGAGAAGCGGGCGGGTGAGTTGCTGGAGATGGCGGGTCTTGAGAGCTTTGCCGACAAAATGCCCGACGAATTGTCGGGAGGTATGCAGCAGCGGGTCGGCATTGTCCGGGCGCTGTTGCTCAACCCGGATATCCTTTTGATGGATGAGCCTTTCTCCGCACTTGATGCCATGACCCGGGAACAGATTGGCTTTGATCTGCTGAAGATCTGGGAGGAAAACCCCAAAACCGTGCTGTTCATTACTCATTCGATTGCGGAGGCGGTGCTACTGGCAGACCGTGTTCTGGTGATGAGCAAGCGGCCCGGAACCCTGCTGGAGATGCTGGATGTTGATCTGCCCCGTCCACGGACCCGGCATACCATTTCCGAACCTCGGTTCGCAGAACTTACAGAACGTCTTAGGAAGCACATTTATGAGCCTGAAGCAGCCTGATCCCAAAACCAGGCGCCTTGTGCTTGCAGCTGCGCCCTGGTTGTTTTTTGTTGCCCTGATCCTGCTGTGGGAGTTGGTGTGCCGGGCATTCTCACTGCCTGAGTATGTGCTGCCGGCGCCATCAGCTATTGTTGACGCCTTCTTCAAGGTTGAGTTCAGCCGCTGGATGACTCACTTGTGGGCGACCCTGAGAGTGGCTTTGATGGGATTCCTGGTTTCCATTCTGGTTGCAGTCCCCATCGCAATAGCCATGATGCGGTCAGAACTGCTGACCCGCACTCTCTATCCGTTGCTGGTGGTTATCCAGTCCACACCTGTTGTGGCTGTAGCGCCGTTGATCATCGTTCTGATGGGGTCGGACGATCCATCGAGAGTGTTGATTACCTGCCTGCTGACCTTCTTCCCACTGGTGGTATCTACGGCTACGGGAATTAACGAGACGCCGCCGGAATTGATAGAACTGAGCCGGTCACTGGACGCACCTACTCGCCGCGAGACCTGGCAAATCCGTATCCCTTATGCCATTCCGTACATCTTCACCGGGCTGAGGGTGGCGATCACTCTTGCGATTATCGGTGCAGTGGTTGCGGAGTTCGTTGCGGCAGAAGAGGGGCTGGGTTACTTCATTCAGTTCTCCACCTCGTTCTTCCGGATTCCCCAGGCGTTTGCGGGCTTGTTCTTCCTGGCGGTAGTCAGCCTGTTGCTCTTCAAGTCTGTGCAGTGGACACAGCAAATTTTCTTCCCCTGGAGTCTGCCTAAAAAATAAGGCTCCGGGTATAAATCGAGATTAATGATATGTCTGAACTTGAAAAACTGAACGATACCGACCTGGCTATGATGCGCAAGGTGATTGGGCTGGCCGATAAACTGGCGACAGAAGGCGTTCACCCCTTCGCTGCCATACTGGCAGGCAGATACGGGAATGTTCTTATGGAGCAGGGCAATGCCTACCTGCCAGATCAGGATATGACCGGGCATGCAGAGCGGGTACTGATGACCCGGGCGAGCAAAACCTGGCGCCCGGATTTTCTTGCCAACTGCACCATGTATGTTTCCGCCGAGCCTTGCTGTATGTGTGCCGGCGCGGCCTATTGGGCTGGATTGGGCCGTTTGGTCTTTGGGCTCAGTGAGCATCGGCTGAAAATCATCACCGGTAATCATCCCGAAAACCCGACGCTGGACCTGCCCTGTCGACAGGTGTTTGCTTCCGGTCAGCGGGCCGTTGAAATCATAGGCCCGGTGCTGGAAAACGAAGCTGCGACTGTGCACGAAACCTTTTGGCAGAACCACGGAGCATGAAGACGTGATGACTCAAAGCCGTGTAACCGTGATTGTTGATTCCCGGTATGGGAGCACCCTGGCTCTGGCGCGGGCTATTGCCGATGGCGTTGTTTCGCAAGGTGCTGAGGTTCGTCTGTGCAGGGTCGCGATTGTCGAGCCGGAGTTCAGTGTGAATGTGGAGCGGCCCGACTTCATTGCCGCCCAGAAGGAATACAGAGAGCTGCCCCGGGCTTCAGCTGCAGATCTTGAGTGGGCCCAGGGGATTGTCTGGGGATCACCCACCCGCTATGGATTAATGAGTACGCCGCTTCGTGCGTTTATCGATGAGGTGGCACCACTTTGGCGACAGGGAGCCTTGATCGGCAAAGTTGGTGCGGCGTTTACGTCCAGTGGCGGCATGCATTCCGGTAACGAGGTCACCTTGTTAACTCTTCTGCTGCCCTTTTTGCAACACGGGATGGTATTGGCGGGCGTACCACATAGTGTTCCAGAGTTGGTGCATACCGATAAGGGCGGGTCCCCTTATGGTGCCACCACAGTGACGGGCTTCGATGGCACGCGTGGAGTGGATAATAATGAACTGGCAATAGCTCGGGCTCTTGGTGCCCGGGTGGCCCGATTGGCTGGCTGGGTCAAACCTGAGCCGGCATCCGTAGAGCTTGCTGCCTATTCAGTTTGATGCCTTGGCACCTGTCAGATCTTGAGCGTTGTGTCTCTTTGCCGCCTTCGGGCGGCTTTTCTTTTGCCTTTTTGTTTCCGCGGGGCCGTTGGCGCGGCATGGGTTCTGACGCGCACAAAGCCAGAGCAACTGGCTTACAGTTGGTTCAATGTGGTGCGCCCGAAGATCTTTTATGGTTTTTCAACCTACTGAAAACAGGGAGTTTTCATCTAAATTTTTGATTGGCATGAGGGTTGCTTTAAAAACTTGATCAAGTGGTCAATTAAATAGATATCGTCCTCGAACTCAGGAGAGTACCCATGAAGCGTAAATTCAAAGCAGCCTCTGCTGGCTCGCTCTTAATAGCCGGCCTGGTCGCTTTCTCCCCGGTATCCGCTGAGGAACTGGAAAAGGTGGTGTTTGGAACCAACTGGTACGCCCAGGCCGAACACGGCGGTTTCTACCAGGCATTGGCCACCGGCATTTATGAAAACTATGGCCTGGACGTGGAAATCAAGATGGGAGGGCCGCAAGTAAATGGAACCCAACTATTGGTGAGCGGGCGTTACGATCTGCTTATGGGGTATCCCATCGGCAATATCAACGCGGTTGAGAAGGGGTTGCCTGTGAAAACAGTGGCGGCCTCGATGCAGGGCGACCCCCAGTCTCTGATTGCGCATCCACACGTTGAATCTATAGAACAGATCGAGGAAGAGGGCCTGCCTGTCTATCTGGCGACCTTTGCACACTCCACGTTCTGGCCGTGGCTGAAAGCTGAGTATGGCTTCGAGGATGATGTGGTTCACGCATACACCTTCAGCGTAGTGCCGTTTCTGACTGACGAGAACATCGTGCAGCAGGGGTATCTGTCTTCTGAGCCATTTGCTATCGAGAAGGGTGGGGTAAAGCCTAACGTCTTTCTTTTGTCTGACTATGGTTACCCTCCGTATGCAACCACCATCGAAACCACCACGGACATGATCAAGGAGCGTCCGGATGTGGTGAAACGCTTTGTGCAGGCCAGTATGGAAGGTTGGAAAAGCTACCTTGAATCTCCGGCCAAGGGTAATGAGCTGATCATGCAGGAGAACCCGGAAATGACGCCGGAGCAGCTCGCCTACGGCCTGGAAAAAATGAAGGAGTATGAGCTTGTTACCAGTGGCGATGCGCAAACCAAGGGCATTGGTGTGATGACTGACGAGCGCTGGGCCAGGATCAAGAATTTTATGGTAGAGGCTGGGCTGGCATCTGCCGACCTCGACATGAGCGATGTTTACACGCTGGAGTTCCTGCCTGAGACGCCGGTGCTGCCATAAGCACCTGTGAGCCCCATACCCTGATGCCGGGCGGAAACAAGCCCGGCTGTCCGCGGAGAAATTACGATGACAGCTAACAAGGTTATACCGCTGAATGCAGTGCCGGAAGCGGAAACTGAAACCAATGTTGCTGAGGCGGGTGCCTCTTCCCGTCCGATCCTGCAGGTGGAAGGCGTTGATAAGGTATACGGCAATGGCACGGTCGCCCTGAAAGGGGCTGGCCTGACAGTGAAGCAGGGAGAGTTTGTCAGCCTGCTTGGTCCTTCAGGCTGTGGTAAAAGCACCTTGCTACGCATCATGGCCGGATTGGGTGAAGTGACCACTGGCACCGTGAAATGGTGGGAACAGGATTACGATGTCGTTGGAAGCAAAGGACGCAAGCTGGCCTTTGTTTTTCAGAATGCCACGCTGATGCCTTGGGCACGGGTACGCAAGAATGTGCGCCTACCACTGGATCTGGAGCATGTGAGTAGCTCGGAGTCGGAAAAGAAAGTCGATGACGCTCTTGAGATGGTGGGACTGAAAGGCTTTGACGAAAGCTTTCCGCGGGAGCTTTCCGGCGGTATGCAGATGCGTGCTTCCATCGCCCGGGCCATGGTTACCGAGCCTGATTTGTTGTTGATGGATGAGCCATTTGGCGCTCTTGATGAGATGACCCGAAACAAACTCAATGACGATGTCCTGAAACTCAGAAAAGAGAACGGTTGGACCATCGTATTTGTTACCCATAGCGTCTATGAGGCGGTTTATCTGTCCAGTCGAGTGGTTGTGATGGCCGCACGTCCGGGGCGGATTGTGGATGACATCAAGATTGATAAGCCTTATCCCAGATCTCCGGATTTCCGGATATCAACGGAATTCGCCGGGTACTGCCGGCAGGTATCGCAGGCTCTTGAACGTGCCAGCGGAATGGGTGAGAGCAAGGAGGATTGCTGATGAGTACGCCACTGATACGGAATGAACGGTTTGTCCAGATCGCTGCGCCCTTGTTGGTAGGGGTTCTGGTTCTGCTGCTTTGGCAGATCAGTGTTATGGCTTTCGATGTGCCTAAATACCTGGTACCCAGCCCTGTGGATATTGCTGAATCCCTGGTGAAGGACTTCAGCTCCCTGTTTGGCGCCTTGTTGATGACTTTGAAAGTCACTTTCCTGGCCTTCGTGATTGCCGTGGTAGCGGGTGTTGCGGCGTCCCTGTTGTTTGTACAAAGCAAATGGATTGAGGTCAGCCTGTTTCCATACGCGGTACTGATGCAGGTAACGCCGGTTGTGGCCATTGCGCCTTTGATCATCATCTGGGTAGACGACACTACCTGGGCGCTGACCATTTGTGCGGTGATCGTTGCCATCTTTCCGATCATTTCCAATACCACGCTTGGGCTGCGCAGTGTTGATCCCAATCTGCTGAGCATGTTCCGTATGTACCGGACCAGTCGCTGGCAGGAACTGGTACGCTTGCGGATTCCCGGTGCACTGCCGTATTTCTTTGGTGGCCTGAGGATCAGCTCCGGGCTGGCGCTGATCGGTGCTGTGGTTGCCGAGTTTGTTGCCGGTACCGGTGGTGCCAAAGCAGGGCTTGCCTACATGATCCTGCAATCAGGCTACAACCTGCAGATTCCCAAGATGTTTGCTGCGCTGATTCTGATCACGTTGACCGGGATTATTCTATTTGCTGCTATGGTCTGGATGTCCGACAGGGCTCTTCGTAACTGGCATGAAAGTGCACTCAAGGTAGAACACTGAACATGTTGCGCCCCGCCGAATCCTTGCCCATGGCGGGCGCCGGCTACGCCTGGCGTAACGGATACCTGCTACTGGCCTTCACCGCTCTGACTTGGGGAATCAACTTTCCCGTTATGAAAATGGGGCTCGAATACAGCACGCCGCTCCTGTACACCACCCTTCGGATGCTCATTGGAACAGCTACCATGTTCGTGATTGCCGGTGCCATGGGCATTCTCCGTATGCCGCATCGCGCGGATATCCCCGTGGTTTTTTCAGTTGGCCTCCTCCAGAACATGGGGTTTATCACGCTGGTAACCATGGGCATGCAATTCATGCCAGCGGGCAGGGCGGCCATACTGGCTTACACCTCGCCAATATGGGTGGTTCCGGCTGCGGCGGTGTTTCTGGGCGAAAGGCTCACGGTTCCGAGGGTAATCGGAACGGCTCTTGGCCTGGTGGGCCTGATGGCCATCTTTAATCCTCTGGATGTTGACTGGAGTTCTGAGGGCACTTTATTCGGGGGCGCGCTGATTGTGCTGGCAACGCTGGTTTGGACAGCGGGGCTGATACATGTTCGCAAACACCAATGGCATGGCAACGTCTTGTCGCTTATTCCCTGGCAGTTGCTGTCCTCCCTGATCTTTCTTGTACCTTTGTCCCTGATTATAGAGAACCCGTCCAGCATACGCTGGGAGCCTGGTTTTCTGGTTAATATCCTGTTTAGCGGTGCTCTAGCTTCCGGCGTCTGTGTGGCCGCACAAATCGGCGCCATCCGATCCTTGCCCGCTGTCACCATGTCTCTGAGCTCCGCAGCGGTTCCGGCAGTCGGGCTTATCTCCTCCGCCATCCTGTTGGGGGAGATGCCGGGTTATCACGACGTGTTCGGGTTCCTGATGATTGGCCTGGGAATTGTCCTTGTTGGGCTGACCGACTGGCGGCTGGCGAGAGCAAGGGTATCTGGGTTGTCGAAGTGATATGAACATGCTCCCAAGGCTAGTGAAAGAGTGGGTGTTACTCCTTACACTCGTGAAAAATTGGTAGGTGCTATAATCCGAGCGTGTAAACCAACTGTCAGTGGAGAATTACTATGGCGAAAAAGAAGGCAGAGCCCACCAGGGACAGCGCTGTGCGGCGGGAACTCAGAACCGCCAAGTATCAGATGCGCGTGGTCGAAGACAAAACCAAATACCGCCGCAATCGGGACAAGAGCGTACGGATGGAGGATTTTCGCAAGGCTGCCTGAAAGGTCGTTTTACGAAAATCCTTCGTTTGTGCTTTCCCTCGATATTCCTTCAAGTGCCGTGTGCTTGCTGCCTTTTTAAGCGAAACCGAAAAACGTAGGGTTCAGAAACAACAAAACCCGCACAAGGCGGGTTTCATCTGAATTCTTAATGGTGCCCGGAGGCGGAATCGAACCACCGACACGAGGATTTTCAATCCTCTGCTCTACCAACTGAGCTATCCGGGCAAGTTGCCATACTGCTGT
>JAGPVT010000120.1 GCA_018066865.1 Marinobacter sp.
ACGCCTGGCATCTGGCGAAACGGCAAAAGACAAACAACCCACTACACCGGAAGAGCCCGAGCAGAAGCTGTATTTCTGACGATGCCAGCGCCGACGTTCAGGATATTGATAAATCAGGAGAGTCCATGAGCCGCACCATACTGATCACCGGTGCCAGTTCAGGCCTTGGTGAAGGCATGGCCCGCGAGTTTGCGGCCAGAGGTGACAATCTGGCTCTGTGTGCCCGCCGCACTGAGCGGTTGGAGACGTTGCGTGATGAACTTGCGGGCAGCTACCCGCAAGTTACCGTCAGTATTCGTGCGCTTGATGTAAACAACCACGATCAGATTTTTGAGGTCTTTCGGGCGTTTCAGCAGGAATTTGGCAGCATCGACCGTATTGTCGTTAACGCCGGTATTGGCAAGGGTCAGCCCCTGGGTACCGGTAAGTTCAACGCTAACCGCCAAACCGCAGAAACCAACTTTGTTGCCGCCCTGGCACAGATGGAAGCAGCGATGGAAATATTCCGTGAGCAAAACCGGGGGCACCTTGTCACTGTGTCTTCAGTAACGGCTGTACGCGGTATGCCGGGCAATGTGAACACCTATGCAGCAACCAAGGTGGGTCTTGCGGCACTTTCAGAGGGTTTGCGTGTCGAACTGAAAAAGGCGAAATCACCCATCAAGGTGACAACGCTTTATCCGGGGTATATTCGGACGGCAATAAATGAGAAGGTAAAAAACGCGCCTTTTATTGTGGATGCGCAGACCGGTTGCAAGGCTATGGTAAAGGCCATTGAGTCCGGAAAGAGTGAGTGTTTTGTGCCCGGTTGGCCCTGGACACCCATCGGCTTTGTATTGCGGCGACTGCCCGTTACGGTGCTCGCCAGGCTGTTCTGATCAATCTTCCGGGTTCGGGGAGGCGATATGCAGTCCTACCATCCCATGAGATCAGGTCGCCAGAAATGGCTCGGAATATGGGCCGTGGTTTTTCTGGTCGGTACATCGCTCGCCTTGGCTTTACTGGCTCACCAGGTATTTGCTCAACAAAAGAACCCCGGAGGCGCTCTGGTTCTGACGGTTGAGGGTGCCATTGGCCCAGCTACCATGGATTACGTGGTGCGCGGAATTCGCCGCGCCGAGACCGAAAGTTTCGAGTTGATGGTTCTCGAGATGGACACGCCCGGCGGGCTTATGGACTCCATGCGCGGAATCATCAAAGCCATCCTTGGGTCCGATGTTCCAGTAGTGACCTATGTGACCCCTCAGGGTGCCCGTGCGGCCAGTGCGGGCACTTATATCCTGTACGCTAGCCACATCGCGGCTATGGCACCTGCAACCAACCTTGGCTCCGCAACGCCGGTTCAGATGGGTGGGTTGCCCGAAAGCCAGGATCCTCCAGCAGATGCCACGCCTGAAAAAGACACTAGTGAGGACAGCAAGCGCCGCGGTGGAACGCCCATGGAGCGAAAAGTTCTTGAGGATGCAGTCAGTTACATCCGAGGCTTGGCTGAGCGCCACGGCAGGAATGCTGATTGGGCTGAAGAGGCGGTTCGTGAAGCGGTAAATCTTGGCGCCCGAGAGGCATTGGATAAAAACGTTGTTGATATTGTTGCGGCGGACTTGCCCGAGCTGATGCGCCAGATTGACGGGCGCACCGTGCGCCTGGCTTCCGGCGATACCACTTTGCAGACCGTCGGCCTTGAGATCATCCGCATGCAGCCGGATTGGCGTACCCGCGTGCTTTCTGTGATTACCCACCCCAATGTTGCCTATTTCCTGATGATTATCGGGTTCTACGGCATTATCTTTGAACTGGCAAACCCGGGCGCGGTGGTGCCGGGTGTTGTTGGTGCGATCTGCCTGGTCCTGGCTATGTTCGCGTTCCAGGTGTTGTCCGTTAACTACGCCGGTCTGGCGCTGATACTTTTGGGGTTGGGCTTTATTGTCGGAGAATCCCTGGTGCCCAGTTTCGGCATTCTCGGTGTTGGCGGCATCGTTGCGTTCGTTACCGGATCGATCATTCTGATGGATGGGAGCCATCGCGCGATTTCGCTACCAGTGATTGGTGGAACTGCAACCGTAGCGGCGGGCTTTATTCTGTGGACGGTCACCCGGTTTATCGGGCTGCGCAAAAAACACCCGGTAATCGGAAGCGAGCAGATAACCCGGGAAACAGCCGTTGCGCTGGACGACTTTCAGGAGGCGCATGGCGGCTACCGGGGTCATGTTCGCCTGAGTGGAGAGCGCTGGAAGGCGGTTAGCCGTCATCCCGTAAACCGGAGTGATGTGGTGCAGGTCACCGGAATTGATGGCCTGACTGTTAGCGTTGAGGAGGTCTTATGATTGGTAATCTGATTCCCTGGCTGGCACCCATTGTGGTGTTGTTGTTGATTCTGGGATCTGCTATTAAAATCCTGCCCGAGTACCAGCGTGGCGTGGTGTTTTTTCTGGGTCGGTTTCAGGGGGTTAAAGGGCCTGGTTTGATCTTTGTGATTCCGGGCATTCAGCAGATTGTGCGGGTGGATTTACGAATAATCACTCTGGACGTGCCGAGCCAGGACGTAATTTCCCGGGATAACGTTACCGTGCGGGTGAACGCAGTGCTCTATTTTCGGGTTGTAGATCCGGAGCGCGCGATTATCCGTGTTGAGGATTTCAATGCCGCGACCAGCCAGCTATCCCAGACCACGTTGCGATCGGTACTGGGCAAGCACGACCTGGACGAAATGTTGTCAGAGCGGGACAGGCTGAATGCGGACATTCAAGAGATTATTGATACTCAAACTGAAGAATGGGGAATCAAGGTTGCTAACGTTGAAATCAAGCATGTAGACCTTGATGAATCCATGATTCGGGCCATTGCACGTCAAGCTGAAGCCGAGCGTGAGCGGCGGGCAAAAGTGATCCATGCGGAAGGCGAATTGCAGGCGTCGAAGAAGTTGGTTGAAGCAGCAAAAGTAATGTCTGCTGATTCGGGAGCTATGCAGTTGCGCTACATGCAAACCCTCTCAGACATGAGCAACACCAATTCTTCCACCATCGTGTTCCCGCTACCGATGGACATGATCAAAATGTTCATGGAGAAGGCGCCAGATAATAATCAACCAAAGCAGCCGAAACCATAAAGCGGAAACCAAAAAAAGGCCGGAATCCCCGGCCTTTTTCGCAGTGCTTAAGCCTTACTTCTGGCTTGAACGCTCGAGCATACGCTTCGCGCGCTCGTTTGCTTCGTCAGCAGACTTCTGAGCTGCCTTCGCAGCGGCCAGAGCCCGGTCAGCAGTCTGCTGGGCAGAACGTGCAGAGCTGGCAGCGCTGTTAGCGGTGTTCATAGCTTTGTCTGCAGTTTGCTCAGCAGAGTTAGCAGTTGCATTGGCTTCGTCAAGAGCGCCCTGGTCGGTAGTTGCACAACCTGCAGTCAGAACAGTAGCCAGTGCGATTCCGGCGATCGTCAGTTTACGCATTATAAAACCCCTTATTGGTCGAGTTATTTCCTGTTAGCTTCGGCCCGATAGGCTTTGACTACCGGAGACGTATAACAGTGTAAAACACTCTGGGCAGAAATGTTAACTAAGTATGTTGAATTGTTTCAGGGTATGACAACAACTTAATACTTGCGCCATGGGAGGGCGATCAGGGAATGATGCGTATGGGCGTACCGTCGTTGACCAATTGCCAGATTTCGTCCATTTCCTGGTTGTTTACGGCTATGCAGCCGTTGGTCCAGTCCAGGCCAGTGTATGCGAACGCCATGTCTTCTGCACCATTAGGCAGGCCGTGAATCATAATGCTGCCACCGGGATCCAGGCCCCAGTTTTCAGCCATTTCACGGTCTTTTCCACTTGGGTAGGAAATGTGAATGGATTTGTAAAAATCGCTGCCAGAGTTTCGCCAGTCCAGCGTGTAGTCGCCTTCGGGGGTGCGCTCGTCGCCTTCAAAGAGCTTATGCCCTTCCGGGTTATCACCCAGCGATATACGGTAACTCCGGATCACCTCTTCCCCGTTCATCAAATACAGGCGGCGCTGCCCTTTTTTCACCAGCACTGTACTGACCATCAGGGACTCGTCTGGCGAATCATCCATTGCCGGCATGCGGGAGTCTGCCCGAGCCAGCAACTCTGAACTGTAGGCCGGAAAGCTTGCGGCAACAAAAAGAGCCAGAAGGCACGAGGTTAATAAACGGAAAATAGCCATAACCTTAACTTACCAATGATTAATCTTTACGCAGAACCTTTTATAACATAACCGGTCTGCCAGAGGTTAAGGGGTTTTGTTAACTTTTATAGCTATCCGATGCAGATCTCAGGCATTTTGTGACTTGTCCATTTTCAGACCAACCTTGGTGACCTGGTCTGCCTCGGTGGCCCTCGCTACCAGAGTAACAGGCCCCAGAACCACTGTATCGCCAACAACCGGATGCCCCTTGGTGCGCTTGGCAAAGCACTCCGCCAGTGACAATTCAGGTGGCAGCTCATCGAATTCAATGCCATAAACCTGCTCTACATCACCAAGCAGCGCATCTCCGTTCAGCACGAAATCGCCAAAGAAAGCCCTCTCTGCGAGGTATTTTGGTGTGTGGCGGCCACTCAGTGACTTGCCTAGCTCTTTCAGAACACTGGGCGTAGCAAACATGGCGACCATATCGCCACTGGAGACTTCCAGATCCGCCTTGGGTTGCAGGCAGACTCGATTGCGGAATACGCCTGCAACGGCTGTGTTTTCCGGAAAGCGAAGCTGGCCCAGGACTCGAGGAGTTTCCCAGTTTTCTCCCCGCAAGGGGAACAGCATCAGCTCGTGATCGCCGGCCGCAGGTGCGTCCAGTGGCAGGCGCCGGTAAGGCTCGCCGTTTGCCGGGATCTCCAGGCGCAGTTTGCGCGCAAGCGGGGTGATCGTTGTACCTTGAACCAGCAGAGAAACCAGAACAATAAAAAAAGCGGCATGAAAAACCAGTTGTGCCTCGGGCAGGTTAGCAATAATCGGGAACAGGGCCAGGACAATAGGTACGGCTCCCCGGAGCCCCACCCAGCTGATAAAGCCCAGCTCCCGGCGATTAAAGCCAAAAGGCCAGACGGTGAGCATGACGGTTAACGGGCGGATCACAAAAATCAGCGCCAGCGCCAGTATCAGGCCGCTTCCCGCCAGGGGAAGCAGGTCGGATGGATTAACCAGCAAGCCGAGAATCAGGAACAGACAGAGCTGGGCCAGCCACGCCAGACCATCGTGTACCTGGAGGATCATGGGCATCATCCGTACCTGGCGGTTACCAATCACAACACCACTCAGGTAGATGGCCAGAAACCCGCTGCCGCCGAGGGCGTTGACGACAGAAAACACCAGGATACCGGCAGCGACCACCAGCAATGGGTAAAGCGACGGCGTCAGGCGGATGCGATTGGTCAGCTCAGCAATCAGAAAGCCGCCGACGATACCGCCAACGCCGCCAATGCTGAACTGCTTGAACAACAGTATCAGCGAATCCTGGATCGCGTGTTCGCCACCGCTGGCAATTACCGAGACCATCATCAGCGTCAGGAAAATCGCCATTGGGTCGTTACTGCCGGATTCGATTTCCAGCGTCGCGCTTACGCGCTCATTCAAGTGCAGCCCGCGACCTTGCAACAGTGAAAATACTGCGGCCGCATCCGTTGATGAAATGATGGAACCGATGAGCAGAGCAGTCATCCAGTTCAGATCAAAGACCAGCCAGGCAACGAATGCAGCGCCCAGAGCCGTCATGGCTACGCCAACGGTTGCCAGTACCAGGGCAGGCTTCAGGCCTACCCGGAAGGTTTCTGCCCGTGTGCGCATGCCGCCATCAAGCAGGATAACGCCCAGCGCCAGATTGGCGACCAGGAAAGAGAGCTGGAAATCGTCGAATTCAATGCCGCCCGGGCCGTCTTTGCCCATCATCATGCCCACCGCCAGGAAAATAAGCAGTACCGGCATACCGACCCGGCTGGAAAGCGGGCTCAGAACGATGCTGATGACGAGCATCAGGGCACCTACCAGGGTGAGCGTTGGATCCATCAGAACTCCAAAAGAGAATGCTTGCCGGGAACCGGCGGAAGCGCTTATATTGCGCGGGTAGTCACGCCTTCTGGCGGGTGTAGTTCAATGGTAGAACGGCAGCTTCCCAAGCTGCACACGTGGGTTCGATTCCCATCACCCGCTCCATACCGAATTTTGATGCCTTTCAGTATCACCGCAAAGCACACTTGTATCAAATGGTTGGCCGCCGTCAAAGCAGATGAAGCTGTTCTTAGCTGTCGCTGCCCGAAAACTGTGTGGCTGGGCCTGGCAGTTCGCCGCTTCCAGCTTGGCCAAGCTGCTTTGCATCGCGCCACTCCCTCACCGACGGCTGATCACACTCGACAATCAACGAGTGATTGGCAAGGAATACGACTCAGTTTTAAGGCTGGCTTGCCGCAATTGCACGGCGAAAAACGGAGATAGATGACAATTGTCGCAAAACGTCATGATTTTTCGACTGCACAGCTTACAACCCTATGAAAAATATGGAACAGTCAGCGAAGAACGATGGTAGATAAGCGAACAGATATTTTTGGGGAAATCCGACAATTGACGCTTATTTCCAGGCAGGCTACCTTTTAGAGTAGGCAGTTTTTTGATAATAACGACAAATTTGATGGGTGACACCCGCGATGCTGGGGAATAGACGCGTTTAGCGTAGATGTCATTTGTCGTTGAATTAGCTGTTATATAGCTCCGTGAGCTAGGGTGAATTTTAATGTTTATGGAAAAATATAGAAGCAAGCATAGCTCCCATTACATGCAGGAATATTTCAAGCTAGCTCCTGCATGTGGGAACCTTATCGATGAGATTTCATTCGTTCTCGAAAAAAGGCTGGGAGACGCTGGGGTAGAAATCGCACACACAGCCAAGAGAGTTAAGTCCGCGGAAAGCTTCTTAGAAAAAATAGAAAGGAAAAACTATAGAAACCCAATAAAAGAAACTACTGATCTGGCAGGTGTTAGGGTGGTTTTTCTTTATCTAGATGATTTTAATAAAATAGAAGAAATAATAAAAAAATCGTTCATTGTTGTTGAAAAAATTGACAAAGTTAAAGAAGATATCGATAGATTCGGTTATTTGGCCAGCCACTATATCGTAAAAGTAAGAAAGCCGGTAGTAGGCGAAAGATACTCTCTATTGAAAGGGCTTAAGTGCGAAATACAAATACGAACTGTTGTACAAGATTCTTGGGCAATACTAAGTCATCATTTGATGTACAAGAATGAAAAGGATATACCGCAAATATTAAAAAGAAGAGTTCACCAATTAGCAGCAGTGCTGGAGAATGCCGACCAACAATTTAATGATATAGAAGAAAAGCGTAGAAATTACCTTTCGAGGTTGAGCGATCCTAACATAAAATTAGAAGAATTAATGAAAGAAGAAAGTAACAAAGATTCCATTTTGGTCTATTTAAAGAGAAAGTTTCCCGAATTGCCAGTCAGTTCGTTTGATGGGCATGCAGAAACGGTGATGGTTCGCTTTGATGTGGAAGCATATCCAAAATTGAAGGAAATAGATAAAATTTTAGAAAAAACACAGTTGGCTCGTTCTAATTATTCAAACGAAGAGGACGAAGTAAGCGCACTTTCTCACCTGGCACTTGCCTTGGGTTGCGTTGATAGGCGATATAGGGAATTAACTAAATTTGGTGATTCTGCTATTTTAGTTTTCGAAGAATTTGATAAAGAATAGATATATATGAAAATCCCACAATATAACACATATGAGCCTTCTCGGAATCAATAGGCAATAGTCGTTTTTTTGGCCGCGCCAGCGGCCAATCTAAACCCATGAGCGAGAGCGCCTGCTTCGTTAGTCTCGTGGGGCTGTCAGGCACTTACAGCAAACACATATAGGGGCTCTCTTAGTGTGGCTTTAGGCCACGGCCTGACCGGTCGTTCCTTCAGTGGGTCAGGGGCACCAGACATTATTCGGTTAACCGGGCACTGGCACTATTCAAGCGACGGGCTGCTGG
>JAGPVT010000129.1 GCA_018066865.1 Marinobacter sp.
GGGGGCAGAAAATCGTTCAGGCCTTCAAAGCTGCGGCCCTGCATCAACTCGGTGAGGCTGCGCTCTAAAGCCACCTCAAGGGTGGGGTGCGCGCCAAAGGAGGCAAACACGCCGCAGGTTTTCGGGTTCATCAGGGTGACACAGGCCACCGGAAACTGGCCGCCCAGAGAGGCATCCTTAACCAACACCGGATAACCCTGCGCTTCCAATGCCCGAACACCTTCAAGAATGTTCGGGTACTTTTCCAATACGTGCAGGGGCACATCCGGAAGCGCAATCTCTTCCTGAATGATCTGCTTTTTTACCGCCCGCTCAAAAATCTCTGACAGGCACTGCACTTGGGCTTCATACAAAGTATTGCCCGCACTCATGCCATTGCTGAGGTACAGGTTCTCGATTAGATTCGTCGGAAAGTACACCACCTCACCGTCAGAGTGGCGCTCAAAGGGCAAGGAGCAAATGCCGCGCTCCACCTTGCCAGAGTTGGTATCGATCAGGTTGGAACCGCACAGTTCATTCTCGGGGTTATAGATGGCCAGGCAGTAGTCATCCAGTATGCCCTGAGGCAGTTCATCATTGGGCCCGGGTTTGAACCACCGCTCCCTTGGATAATGAACAAACTCGCTGTTGGCGATTTCCTCACCAAAAAACTGATCGTTGTAGAAGAAGTTACAGTTCAAGCGCTCAATAAACTCGCCTAGCGCCGAACACAGAGCGCTTTCTTTGGTGGAGCCTTTGCCATTGGTGAAACACATGGGCGAGGCCGCATCGCGCATGTGCAGTGACCAAACATGGGGCACGATATTGCGCCAGGATGCGATTTCAATCTTCATGCCCAGATCCGCCAGAATAGCGGTCATATTGGCGATGGTCTGCTCCAGCGGCAGGTCTTTACTAGCAATATATGTGCTGGTATCGCCCTCTGGCTTGGTCATTAACAGCGCCTGTGCATCACCATCCAGGCTATCGACGATTTCAATCTGAAAATCCGGGCCGGTTTGTACAACTTTCTTGACCGTACAGCGTTCAATCGAACGCACAATGCCCTGGCGGTGCTTCTCGGGCAGATCCTCTGGCAACTCAACCTGAATCTTGAAAATCTGTTTGTAGCGGTTTTCAGGATCAACAATGTTGTTCTGGGACAGGCGGATGTTATCGGTTGGAATATCTCTGGCTACGCAGTACACCTTTACAAAATACGCCGCGCACAGGGCCGATGACGCAAGAAAATAGTCGAAAGGGCCGGGCGCCGAGCCGTCGCCTTTGTAACGGATGGGCTGGTCGGCAATCACCGAGAAGTCATCAAACTTGGCTTCAACTCGGAGATTGTCGAGATAATTGACGTTGATTTCCATTGCGAGGGTACCCGGGTTGTAGAATTTGGCGCACGACGGCCTTCGATCGCGGCCATTATCCGGTTTTTGTTGCCGTTCGTCAGGTCAGTTTTTGGAAAGCTGTAAGGCTTTGATCTGTTTGGCTCCTGGCAAGATGACCTGTAGATCTCACCTAAAATGTACTCGCAGAGGATGTAAATTGGGCGGAACGCTGTGTGGCGGTATGGGTGCAACTGGTCAAAAGATTTTTTGAAACAGGTGCTTGTGGTGGTTTGACGGTTGGTACAGCAGGCTCGTCGCCCCGGCAGGACTTATAGGTGTTCTTATCCAATTGTTTTAACGGCTATTAATATTAAACCGCATTAAAAGTACTCCAAAATATGCCCCCATTGCCGCCGGTTGCTTGTGTGGTATGCATTCCAGCTACAACAGCAATTGCGATTGATGAATTCAGGAAAATCTTAACCCTCCATTAACCAGCCTCTGGATAGTCTGAACCCCGTCGCCTACCGCAGACCCGACCGCGCCTGACTGGATTTTGTTTATGTGTCGCTTCGCCTTCCCGAAAGCATTAATGATTGCCTTGTGCTGCTTGACTGCTGCCGGCTGCAGTTCGTTGTCCACAAGCCCGGATTATCTGGCTCAGGCCGATTCTGACCGTCAGAACCTTGTCTCCTGGTCTGAGCTGGACGCTGGTTCCGAAACAGCCTACCTGGATGATTTGGTCAACAGTCGTGACCTGAACGCGCTGATTGCCGAAGCGCGCGCGGCCAATCCCGACCTTGGGCAAACACTGCTTTCACTCGAAATTCTCCGTGCTCAATACCGGGCAACTCAAGCGGATCAATTCCCCGGCGTCGAGGCTGGATTAGGCGCAAATAAAACAGAAGATCTCGGTACCGCCTACACCGGCACCATCAGCATCAGCTGGGAACTGGATTTATGGGCGAAGATATCTGATGAGGCGTCGGCAGCTGCGAGCGATGTCGCCGAACAGCTGGCGCTCTACCAGGCGGCCCGGGATACGCTCGCAGCCGAGGTTATGCAGGGCTGGTTGAAGCTGGTTAACCTGAATCGATCCGTTGCCATCGAAAAACAACGCGTGGAACTGCTGGAAAAAAACGAACAGTGGATTCTTCAGCGCTACCGATCCGGTTTGGGTGACCTTGAGGACCTCGACAGTGCCCAAAGCTCCGCAGCCAGTGCCAGAGCGTCGCTGTTTGCCACTCAGGAATCCCTGCAGCAGCAACAAAGAGCTTTGAACCTGTTGCTCGGCCGGAGTCACGGCAGCACGGCCATTGTCGCCGACTACCCGAAAGTTCTTTTGCCCCTGGCCGACCTTGCCGACCAGACGTTACAGCGTCGACCGGACCTGAAAGCGGCCTATCTGGCCATAGAAGCAAACGACTTTCGTACGTCTGTTGCCTACAAAGAGATGTTGCCATCGATCAGTCTGGAAGCGGCCCTGAGCGACACAGGAACATCGCCAAGCGACGCTCTGTTGAGAAATCCGGTGTGGTCATTGCTCGGTCAATTAACGGCACCTCTGTTTCGTGGCGGTGAGCTTCAAGCCAATGCTGAAGCTGCAGAACTGACCACAGCCAGAAGCTATCAGGCATACCGGGAAACGTTACTGAATGCAGTGCAGGAAGTTGAAAATGCAATAGGTCAGGAATCAAGTCTTGCCAAACAGCAACAGCAGATAGACAGCGCACTACTGAGTGCCCGCCGCAACTATCAACAGTACCAACAGAAGTACCGGAATGGTCTGGTTTCTGTGCTGGACCTACTCGAAGTGCAACAGCAGACCTTTGATCTGGAATCACAACTTAACGACTTAATCTACGAGCGCCTGGGCAACCGAATCACACTCGGGCTTGCACTGGGGCTGGGCATCAAGGAGACCGATCAGTCATGATCCGACCATACGCAAAATGGCTTGTTTTGTTGGCCGCCGTTGGCGTGCTGATCAGTGTATTCCTTTATAACGGCCAGAAACTCCGGGATCAGGAAAGTCGGCCTCTGCCCGCGAAAGAGGATGGTGGTATTGCACCGGATGTCGGTGTTATTCCGGCAATAACAGGGTCTCATGCCGTCAACGTTGAAGCTTTTGGTGCGGCCAAGTCGCGATATGAAATAACTCTCACTGCCCAGGTTTCCGGCCAGGTCTCTGAGCTCGCAAGCGTGTTTGAATCCGGACGTATCGTGAGCAAAGGCGATCTTCTTTTGGCACTGGAAGACAGCGATTATCGTGCGGCGCTTGCCAGCGCAGAAAACGATCTGGCCAGTGCACAAGTAGATCTTCTCGAGGCCGAAAGAGAAGCAGAGCAGGCCGTTCTGGAGTGGAAGGCTTCCGGAATGACCGGCGAACCGGATTCTCCGTTGGTGCTGCATGAACCTCAAGTAAAACAAGCTCAAGCGGCGGTCGCTAACGCCGAGGCTGCGGTGGCCAGTGCCGAAAAAGATCTTGCACAAACCCGTGTCCGAGCGCCTTTTGACGCGCTGGTTGTCAGCCGCACTGTCTCACCGGGCAGTTACCTGCAAGCTGGGAACGACATAGCTGAACTCTACAGTGCAGACCGAATCGAGATCTCTTTGCCTATATCCCAACTCGACTGGCAGAAGCTCCCGGATATCGAAGTGCTGGACAACGGCCAGTGGCCGGTAAACCTGGTTTCCGTTGAAACCGGGCAGCAATGGCACGGTTATATTCAGCGCACGCAACTGCACCTGGATGATACAGCCCGACAACAGTCAGTGATCGCGGCTGTAGATCGGCCACTGGAACAGGCCGACATGCTGGCGCCCGGCACATTCCTCAGGGCAGAAATCAAGGGTCGTGAACTGAGCGATCTCTGGCGCCTGCCTTCGTCCTCACTCAGCCAACGAGGGGAAGTCTGGTACGTAAATAATGGCGTTCTGGCCAGGTTCTCCGCAGGCCCGGTTGCCAGTGACGAGCAGGCCATCTATATCCGTCCACCGGCCTCGCTTTACGGCCAAACCGTAAACGTGCTGACCCATCCATTGAGCACCTATATGCCAGGCATGGCCATCAATCCGGTGGAGGCATCCGATGACTGATCAAAGCTGGAACAAAGGCATCATACCCTGGTTTGCCAATAACCCGGTTGCGGCCAACCTTCTGCTGATCCTTGTGATTGGCCTTGGTGTTCTCCAGGCCGGAGACCTCCGAAAAGAAGCATTCCCGAGCACAGAACCGGACAGCATTGCTGTCTCGGTCACCTACAACAGTGGCTCAGCACAGCAGTCGGAAGAAGGGCTGGCTATCAAGATCGAAGAACAACTGGAAGATGTTAACGGTATTGATGACATCACCAGTACGTCTACCTCCAGCGGCACAAGAGTCACTATTGAGAAGAAAAGTGATTACGACCTGGATGTGTTGTTGCGAGACGTCAAAAACAAAGTGGATGCCATTTCCACGTTCCCGGCCGACGCCAAGAGCCCGGTTATTGAAAAAGCGGAACGTGAGGAGCACTCGCTCTGGTTGCAGCTCCATGGCGAAACAGACCGCCACACCCTGCAGCAACTGGCCGAAGAGCTGAAATCTGACCTGCTTGCAAAGGCTGACATCAGCCGGGTCAGCAAATCCGGCTGGCTTGACCCCATGATGTCGATAGAGATTGATGAGGGGCGTTTACAGGCCTACGGTTTGTCACTGTCCGACGTTGAGGATGCGATCAATCAGGGTTCGTCCAGCACGATGACTGCGGTCCTGAAAAATGAACAGGTCTATCTGCAACTGAAAGCCTCGCAACAGGCTTACCTTAAAGAAGAATTTGCGGCCATTCCTCTGATCACCAGCAGCGATGGCGTGATTGTCGCCCTGGGTGATCTCGCTTTCATTAACGACACCTACGACGATGATACTGCTGTGTTGTCCCGCTTTGCCGGCGAAAACAGCGTTGCTCTACAAGTGATCACCACCGGCCTGGACGACATCACCGAGACGGTAGAAGCCGCCAAACAGGTGGTGGAGGAATGGCATAGCAACGGAACTCTGCCACAGGGCGTAGAGCTCACCAGCTGGTACGACCGCAGCACCTCAATAAGTGAACGACTGGACCTGCTCATTACCAACGCACTTACCGGCATTGTGATGGTGTTCGTTCTTCTGGCGCTGTTCCTGAACCTGACGGTGGCGTTCTGGGTATCCATGGGGCTGCCCTTTATTTTCTTCGGAACGCTGTATTTTATGGGCGACCGGTTTACCGGTCTTTCACTGAACGAGTTCACCACCTTTGGTTTCATCATGGCGCTGGGGATTGTGGTGGATGATGCCGTGGTCGTGGGTGAAAGCGTTTATACGGTGCGTAAAGAAGAAGGAGACACCCTTCGCAACACCATCCGAGGCACTCTGCGGGTGGCCGTGCCGACACTCTTCGGCGTGTTTACCACCGTGGTGGCCTTCTATTCACTGTCGAATCTCAGCGGTAAGCTGGGGCAGATCTACGCCCAGTTCGCTGCCGTTGTCACTATTTGTCTCTTGTTGTCCATTGTCGAGTCGAAGCTCATTCTGCCTGCCCATCTGGCACACCTGAACACCCACCGCAGAGCCAGCCGAAACCCGTTCCTTGAAGTCTGGCGGCGCATCCAGCAGGGAGCAGATTCCGGTCTTCAGTGGTTCAACGACCGGATCTATAAAGCGGTTATCGACTGGGCTCTCGCTTACCGGTATGCCGTTTTGGTTTTATTCCTGGCTCTGTTTGTTCTGGTTATGGCCATGCCGTTCAACGGTACCGTTCGAACCAGTTTTTTTCCGAACATACTGGGCGACACGGTGCGAGCAAATGTCACCATGGAAACCGACGCCAGCTTTGGCCTGACTCATTCCGCTCTGCTTGCCCTGGAGCAAAAAGCTCATCAAGTGGATGAGCAGCTCGTTAAACGCGCGAACGTCGATTCAGAGACAGGCATTGCCAACCTGCAGGTACTTTCCGAAAGCGACCAGTCCGGAACAGTAACGGTAGAGCTGGCGCCGGACTCCCCATACGACATCAATACCTTTTCCAACCAATGGAAACGCAGCGCTAGCCTGCCTGAAGGTGTACGAACCCTTAGCGTCGCCAGCCGGCGCGGAACAGTAGACGCACTTCGTATTGAATTGAGGGCTTCTGACGATGAATTGCTGACAGCAGCCGGCCGGGATATCAAGGAACAGCTTTCAACCATCCCGGCGATCAGTGGCATCGAAGATAACATCGAAGCCAGCCAGCCCCGCCTGTTCCTGGAACTCAACGCACAGGGCAAGGCCCTGGGCTTGAGCACCGATACGCTGGCCCAGCAAGTGCTTCAGGCCTTCAGTGGTCAGGTGGTTCAGCGCTTTCAGCGCAGTAACGACGAAGTGGAGGTTAAAGTCCGCTACCCGGAAGGCGCCCGGGAAAACCCGACTGACGTACTGAATGCCAACATCCGCACAGACGACGGCACGGTGCTTCCCCTGTCCAGTGTTGCTACGGTCACCTACGGCTACTCCAGAGACACTATTACCCGTATTGACGGCAAGCGGGCACTCTATCTCTCCGCCGAGGTGGACAAGGACATGCTGTCGGCTTCCGAGTTGGTCGCCAACCTGCAGCAGGATCTGGTTCCGAAACTGGAACGGCAATATCCGGGGCTCGATATCAATTTTGCCGGTGAAGCGGAGCAACAGGCAGAAACACAGAACTCCATGTTACACGTGTTCATGATCGCCATGCTGGTCATCTACATGCTGCTGGCGATCCCCCTGAAATCCTATATTCAGCCCGTCCTGATCATGACCGCTATTCCGTTCGGAATCGTCGGAGCAATCCTGGGGCACTGGATGAACGATCTTTCCATCAGCATTCTGTCGCTCAATGGTATTATTGCTCTCAGTGGTGTCGTGGTGAATGACAGCCTTTTGCTGGTATCCCGTTACAATGAACTGAAACCCGATGCAGACCATCAGATCGAAGCGATCAGTAAAGCGTGCAGGAGCCGTCTGCGCGCGGTTCTTCTGACGTCATTCACAACCTTTGCCGGCCTTGCGCCTCTGCTGTCTGAAACATCATCGCAGGCACAGTTTCTGATACCGGCCGCCGTGGCATTGGGATACGGGATTATGTTCGCAACCGTAATCACCCTCATTCTGATACCTGTCCTGGTCGCTATTCAGCACGACGTGGTCGAAAGATTCACAGATATTCGCCGCTGGTTTACTGTGAGCCCAGATAAACAAGAGTCCGATCCATGCTGAAATTGTTATTGGCCGAAGACGATCTCGACCTGGCCCAGACGCTGGTGCAATACCTGGAGCTGGAAGGGTTCATCTGTGACCATGTCAGCAACGGTATCGCCGGGCTGAATTTGATTAAACAAAACAGCTACGATGTCCTTTTGCTGGATATCAACATGCCCCGCCTGGACGGCCTTGGCCTTTGCCAGCGTTTACGAGACGAGGGGAACGATACCCCCGTTCTGATGCTGACAGCGCGCGACCAACTTGACGATAAACTGCAGGGCTTCAACGCCGGCACCGATGATTATCTGGTCAAACCCTTTGAAATGCAGGAACTGTTGGCCAGAGTCCGGGCGCTCTCACACAGGCGCAGCGGTCAAATCCAGAAACTCACCTGCGGTGATCTGCAGATGAACCTCAGTGAGAAGAGCGTGCGGCGCAGCGGGCAGGCCCTGAAATTGTCGCCCACGAGTTGGCGCCTGCTTGAACGCCTGATGCGTGCATCACCGTCGCCGGTATCTCGTGAGGAACTGATGGACTCGGCCTGGGGAGACGATCACCCCGATAGTAACAGTTTGAAGGTTCATATTTACAACCTGCGCAAGGCCATCGATGGCCCCTTTGCTGAGCCGATTCTGCACACGATCAGCGGAGCCGGTTTCGCTATCAAACCTCCCGGAACAGGCAAAACAAATGCGTAGAGCGAGGATTAGCCTCAGAGCAGTTCTGATAGCGTCTTTTCTGGCTTTAAGCCTTGTTCTGGTCGCCGCCTACGCATTGGTCGCCAAGGAACATTTTATCCGGGGGCTGGATGCGGCGATGGCAGGCAATATGGAAAAAACAGCTCGCACGTTCAGTGAGGTGATTGGCGCAGAGGAAAGCGAGCAGGTCAGAGAATTCAGCGGTTTTGACGTTGCAACACGATGGGGCGGCTTGCCGGACTACGCTCTTCGTGCCTTCCCGAATGGGCCGGGCGAGTCAGGCCAATTGCTTAAGCAAGAAGACAGCGCCTGGCTCAGTCGCCCTAGGTCGATCATCTTTGCGATGCGAAACGATACCGGTCACGGCCCACTGTACCTGAGTCAGAAAGTTACGCCCCGAGGAACATCGGAGGTGCTACCTCAAGCCGCCCGGCAAAACCGTGTGTTTACGCTGACCGTCAGTCTTCTGGTGATTGGTTTCGTTTTTATCGTCGGCTGGCTGCTCCTGTGGCATGTGTCCCGCCCCATGGCTGCATTGCGAGCCTGGACCCGTTCCCTCAACAACGAAAAACTCTCGCATCCGGTGCCGGATTTTTCTTATCCCGAGTTGAATGAAATGGCGGAGCTTATCCGAAACAGTCTCTCAACAGTGCAGCAAGCGGTAGACCGTGAACGGCGCTTTCTCAGACATGCCAGCCATGAACTCCGGACACCGATCAGCACAATCCGCTCCAACATCGAGCTACACCGAAAGCTGACGCAGAAACGAGAAAAGTTCGAGGACGAGCAAAACATCGTCGATCGTATCGACCGCGCCAGTCTGACCATGAAGCACCTAACCGAAACGCTGCTCTGGCTGAACCATGAACCGGATACCCCGCTTCAGTCCGAGGTTGTCGACATATCAGAGCTGATACAGGAGTTGGCTGCCGAGATGACGTATCTGTTGGCCGGAAAGCCTGTGACCACAGAAATTAGCACCTTCCCCTACAGTTGCACTGTACCTTTGGTGCCAGCACGCATCATTCTGGGCAATCTGATTCGGAACGCCTATCAACACTGCTGGGAAGGCACGGTCGTTATTGAGCAGCAGGAAGATAGGGTTACGATCAACAATCCCGTAGAACCAGATGCGCAAAATCCTTCCCCGGCATCGTCAGAAAATACGGGTTACGGTCTGGGCCTGGAGCTGACAACAAGCCTTAGTCAAAGGATCGGATGGCATTACACATCCAGCCGCCACGGAAACTATCATCGCGTTATTGTTGAGATTGGGCGCAGCCTCGACGGCTAACACGTATCTTCAGTTTTGAGCTCCTCAACATATCCGCCATGAAGCTTTTGCCTGGCTGGACAATGCATTACAAGAATTGCTTCTGCCACCATAGAATCTCTGTAAATTGTCACCTTGATTGGCAGACTTGTGGATACTTGCAACTGTAAACATCCCTGTTTTAGTTGCACCCCAAGATGTACCCCAGAATGTATAGATGGGGCGGAACTCTATAGATCGATAAGGACGATGGGTTTTCGCTAAATTCTTTTAAAACAGGTAGTTGTGGTGATTCTTGGATCGATACGGAAGGGTAACTGGTGCCCTCGGCAGGACTCGAACCTGCTACCTTCCCCTTAGGAGGGGGACGCTCTATCCAGATGAGCTACGAAGGCGCTTCTTTCAGAAGATCGGTATGATAACGGCCTGAGGCTTATGGCTCAAGGTGTTACCGTGTTTTCTGTTGGTCCGGGAGTTTGCTTTGTCTGACCCTTTCTCGCTAAGCATTGTTGTGCCAGTCTGGATGGAGGCTTCGGGCGTTGTGGAAACGCTTGGCGCTCTGCAACCGTTACGTGCCGCGGGGCACGAAGTGATTGTTGTGGATGCGGGGAGCACGGACGGCACAGCCAGACTGGCAGGCCCGCTTGCGGATCGGGTGGTTCAGTCAGAAAAGGGCAGGGGCGCGCAGATGAATGCGGGTGCCTCTGTTGCCAAAGGCCGTGTTTTGATGTTTTTGCACGCGGATACCCGCCTTCCTTCAAATGCACTGGATTGCCTGAGTGAGTTTGTTCCAAGCGATAAAGCCTGGGGCCGCTTCAATGTGCGCCTGAGCGGCCAGGGTGCGATGTTCCGGGTGATTGCCTGGTTCATGAATCAGCGTTCGCGGTTAACAGGTATTTGTACCGGGGATCAGGCGCTGTTTGTGCGCAGGGAGATTTTTGAAGCTCTGCGCGGGTTTGATAGCCTGCCGATCATGGAGGATATAGAGTTCTCCAGGCGCCTCCGTCTGGTTTCCCGGCCCTTTTGTATTTACGATCCGGTGGTCACCGACAGCCGGCGCTGGGAGCAAGGTGGCGTCTGGCGTACGATTTTTCTTATGTGGCGTTTACGCTGGCGCTACTGGCGCGGCGAATCACCCCAAGCGCTTGTTCACTCCTACCGTTCGGATGTTCGTAATGCCAAAGATTGAAGCCCCCAGTGCGCTGTTAATGCAATTCGCCAAGTGGCCGGAAGCGGGGCGGGTGAAAACCCGCCTTATTCCGGCGCTGGGTGTTTCCGGAGCGCTGGATGCGCACTTAACCCTCACGCTTGCTGTGCTGGATAACCTGTGTGGCGCTGGCCTTCCTGTGCAGTTCTGGTGGGATAGGGCAATGGAGGCTGTGCCAGAGGATGCGCAGGAGGTTGTTCGCGCCATCGAGCATCAAGGTCTGGAGCAACGAATACAGAAGGGCGCTAACTTGGGCGTTCGTATGCTGGGTGCGCTTGACAGCGGCCTGGAGTCGCACCCGTTGGCGATTATTGTCGGCAGCGATTGCCCTTCGGTTGAGCCGGGTTACGTGCACCAGGCCGTGGCTGGTCTGCAGGAATACGATGTGGTTTTGGGGCCGTCCGATGACGGTGGCTACGTGCTGATTGGTGCTCGCCGGGTGGTTCCGCACATGCTCGATGATATTGCATGGGGCACGGAGGGGGTTCTTGAGCAAACCTGTGAACGGCTGAAAGAGCTGGGGCTCAGCGTTGGTTTGCTGGAGCCCCGCTGGGACGTAGATGAGCCCGAGGATTGGGCGCGTTTTCAGCTTACTTTGCGGTGACCGGCGGTTGCTGAAGAATAAGATCGCGGGCTTTATTCGCACTCAATCCTTCGCCTCCGGTCACTACGCGTAGCGCCCTGTCACGGTTTAGTACCGAATTCCTGAAGGTGGTTTTCAGCTCTTCAAGGCTGACTGCTTTAACGGCTTTCGCGAGCTTCTCGCGAGAATCAAAGCCATCTGCACCGCGGTCAATCTCGCGCCAGTAGCGCTCCGAGATTTCCCCCAGATGACGATCCCGTTCCATAAGGCCGCTGATAACCGCCTGCTTTTCACGCTCAAGGCGCTCCTCACTCACATTGCCAAGGGTGTTTTCGAAGCCGTCAGTGAACTCGCGAACCGCTTGGTCTATGGCCTCTTGGCTGGCAGTGGGGGATTGAACCACAAAGCCCAAGGCCGGAGTTTCGAGCATCTCGAACGGTGTCGCGTACACAATGTAGCCGAGTTGGCGTGTGGTACGGATTTCTTCATAAAACGGGCTGCTAATAATCTGTGCCAGCAGGCGGAAGCGGGAGCGCTCTTCAAAGCTGGTGGTTTTGCCCTGGGTGTAAAGCGTGTACCCGGTATCTGGATGTTCTACGCTCAGGGAGACCAGCATTTCCTCTGCCGGCAGCTTGCGCACACGGCTGCGCTCAACCGGTGCAAAGTCACTCTTGCCCAGAACTATGGCATCAATCTGCTGCGCCAGGTTCAGTGCGTAGGCCTCGGTAATATTGCCATGAACCATCAGCACGGGATCGACTTCCGAGAGCAACGCCTCGGCGAAAGACATGAGTTCGTCGAGGGTTACCTCTCTGGCAGCCAGGAGCTTTTCTTCGGTGCTCCAGGTGTCCTCGAGCAGAGCTGTCTGGATGAACTCCGATGTTTGCTCTACCGGGCGGTCTTTGGCTTTGTTTTGTAGGCTGTCTATCAGGTTTTGTCGGGCGATATCAAACCGCTGTCGGGTAACCTCCGGGGTGGCAACCTGCATCAGGATGCGGTTCATCAGAGTGTGCAGTTTGTCGCTGTAACCACCAACCCGCACTGTAACGCCGCGCAAGTGCGGATAGATGCTGTAATCCAGCCCGGCAAGGCGTGCGGAATAGGCCCAGGCGTTCAGATTGTTGTTGATACTGTCGACCAAAAGCCGTGTGAGAACATGGCTGCGAGCAGAAATCCGTGCCGCCGGGGTGCGCAGGCTGAAAAATACGTTTGCTTTTGGCGTGTTGAAGCGTGTATCCCGGGCAAACCAGATTGCCATACCCTCGTGATTACCCAGCAGTTCGGGCTTATCCATGGTTTTGCCCGGCACCATGGCCAGGTTTTCCGGCACAAACGGGTTGGGCAATGGAAGCTCGAGCGCTTTGGCGAGTGCGCCTGGTGCTTTGGTTTGAAGCGCTTCCGCATTCAGGGGCTCAATTTGCCAGGGTGTTTCATACCACTGAGTGAGGTTTGGATTCTTCAGCCCGGGCTGCGGCGCCAGTAAATAAACCATTACGTTATCCGGTGTCAGCCTGGAAAGAATATTCCGGTACTGATCCGGTGCATAACGTTCCATCAACCATGGAGCGCTGAGAATATCGTCTGCCGGGTAGTCCTGGAGTTGGCTCGACAGGCGCATGGCCTCTTGCACGGGCTCGCCCTGTTCGCGAAAGCGAAAATCGATTTGCGCCAGCCGCTGCATTTCCTCAAAACGCTGTTGGCTGATGCCTTGCTCACGAACGATGTCGATGTACCGGAACACCAGTGGAAGGATCTCGTCATGCCGGCTCAGGCCCTCGGGTGTCAGGGCAATGCTGATATCCAGTGTGGCGTTTTCGCCCGTGTCCATACCAATGCCTGCTGACAGGCTATCGGCCAAGCCATTTTTCTTGAGTACATCAAACAGGCTCCCGGGGCCTTCGTGGCCCAACAGGTTGGCAATGTAACTGGTGGGCTTTGTGCGGTAGTTTTCCCGCTGCGACGGAATCGGGAACGATAGCGACAGGCTGCGTACATCCTTGATTGCTTCTGCAGTTACCTTGGCAGGCAGCACATCGGCTTCCAGTAGGCTGGCGGAGTGGGTCCGTTGTTGCCGGTTGCGGTTCTCAATGGCGCCAAAGCGTGTCTGCACCATGGTTTCGAGCGTGTCGAGCGGCTGCGGACCATATACTGCGAGGGTCATCAGGTTGGCCGAGTAACGGGCTTTCCAGAACTCGATCAGATCCG
Organism: Marinobacter sp.; assembly: GCA_018066865.1. Taxonomy (GTDB): domain Bacteria; phylum Pseudomonadota; class Gammaproteobacteria; order Pseudomonadales; family Oleiphilaceae; genus Marinobacter. The sequence goes on from JAGPVT010000129.1 coordinate 13,527, forward strand.
GTCGAAGCGGGTTGTCGTCGGTGTTTTCAAGCGTGGTCAGGTTGCCGACGGCGAACTGGTGGAAAGCGTGCTCAGGATTGCTGGTGGCTTTCTTGACGGAATAGAAGCGCCGACCATCTTCCATTTTTTTGGCACTGAATTCTGAATGAACTGCGTTGCGCTCGCGGTCGACAAGTTCGGCGGTAAACAGTGGGGCTGCGAACTGTTGGGCGAACCGATCCAGCGCGGGCTCCAGGTAATCGGCCTGGATATCAAAGAAGTAGTTGGTATTGCTAAAGGCGGTAAAGGCATTATGACTGCCGCCGTGGCTTTTGATGAACTGTTGATATTCGCCGGGCTCCGGATACTTTTCGGTTCCCAGGAACAGCATGTGCTCCAGAAAATGTGCGATACCTTCGCGCTCTTTCGGATCATCCCCACTGCCAATGCCGACGTTCATGGAGGCAGCGGCTTTGTCTGCGTCCTTATCGGATACCAGAATCGCTCGTAAGCCGTTATCCAGCTCAATGAAGCGGTATTCGTTGTTATCGTTCGGGCTCTTTTCCGGCGCTTGTGCCGCTGAAGCAAACGAACTGACAAATAACAGCAACAGCAACAGCAA